>DATFLI010000240.1:0-2972 GCA_035267805.1 Balneolaceae bacterium
AACAATTTATTTAAAGTTGTTGAAAATAAGATCAGCAAAGAATATAGCGAGCAGCGAAAGAATGGAAATCTTTCGTTGATATGTTTGGGAAGTAAAACCGTTAAGCATTTCAAGAAGCATAATTATGAGCTCGACGCTGAATTTCCCGGTTTCTTTGAAGAGCTAAAGTTTCACGAGGCGATGGAAATCATGAAGCATGTGATTTCCGAATTTCAAGGCGGTGCATTCGATGAAGTTCAACTTGCTTATAATGAGTTTAAGTCGGTTATTGCTCAAAATCGTATTGTGGAATCAGTACTTCCAATCAATCCGAAGTCACTTATTGCGGATGAAGATGTCAAATCAAATCAAAGTGAATATATATATGAACCGGGGGTTGAACGTATTTTAGCTAAGTTACTTCCTTTGCACTTAAACTTGCAGCTCTGGAGAGCTATTTTAGAATCAAATGCAGCCGAGCAGGGGGCACGCATGACTTCTATGGATAACGCCACTGAGAATGCTAAAGAACTGCAGGAAGATTTGCAGCTTGAATATAATCGCGCTAGACAAAGTGCGATTACCACCGAAATTTCCGAAATTATTTCCGGTGCTCAAGCTCTTCAAGAAGCATAGCTTTAGAATATCTTCTTAACCGGAGAGATGGCAGAGTGGTCGAATGCGGCGGTCTTGAAAACCGTTGAGGCTTCTGGTCTCCGGGGGTTCGAATCCCTCTCTCTCCGCACTTGAAATAGCCCCTTCCTGATGGGAGGGGCTATTTGTTTTAAATAAATTTTATTGCAGGACGTTAATAGCGCTAACGCTGCACTAAAAAATATGTCATGAATAAATCAATATTTTTTTTCATCGTCTTATTTTTCCCCAAACTGGTTCTTGGACAAACTCAGGATACCGTTAAGATTTCATTACAGGATTTTATTCAGCGAGGGATCGAAAATTCGGGTCAAGTTAAATATCAAAAGCAGAAAGTTAATCTTGCAGAGAATCGGGTTGATCAAATCCGAGCGCAGCGTTTCCTTCCCAAGTTTGATCTGAATACCCAGCACGGTGTTGTTCCCGGAGTCAAGAGTAATACGAACCTTCCGGACGATGAATATTATCTGGATCCTAATCTTAAGAATGATTGGGGGAACTGGGCCATTTATACGAGGGCGGATGTAACGGCAATCCAACCTATTTTTTCATGGGGTGCTTTGAAAAGTGCCGTTCAAGCCGCAAAATCTGCTGCAGTAGCTGCACAAGCACAGTTCCAAGGTCAAAAAGCGGATATAAGGATAAAATTATTTGATCTTTATCAAAGTTATAAGCTAACAAGTGAGTTGTTAAACCTACTTGATGAAGCACAGGATAAAATCAAAGAGATCCAAAATAAAATTGATGAGAAGAAGAAAGAGAAGGACTCAGATATCGATGAGTCTGATATCTTTAAATTCAAAGTATATCAGTCGGAATTTGATATGCAGGCTGCGGAGGTGCGTAAAAATGCCGAGACTACCCAGCGAATTTGGAACTACGTGCTGCAGGCTAAAGACAGCACCGTATATGTACCGGACTCTTTCTTTTTAGATCCCGTATCACAGAAATTGAAGGCATTGGATTATTACCGGATGAATGCCCTGTCAAATCGATCTGAGATTTCTGCAATACAGGCGGGTATCAATGCTGCTAAATTCGGCTTGAAAGCCACAAAGATGAAAAATTATCCTACATTATTTCTGGGATTGACCGGCAGCTATGCCAATACGCCCAATCGCCCGCGTCAGAGCAACCCCTTTATTATCAACAGCACGAATTATGCTTCTGCCGCAGTAGGTTTTGGGATACGACAAAATCTTGATTTTTTGAGCATGAAGGCGGACGTCGATAAGAGTAGGATTCAATATAAGGAGGCAAAATATTTAAAAGATGCAGCCGTTGATGGTATCGTTTTGGATATCAACGAAGCCTACAAAGATGCTTCACTATCTAAAGTTAAAGTCGATAAGACAAACGATGCGCTGGTTACCAGCAAGAAGTGGTTGCGTCAGGAACAGCTGGATTTCGATTTTGGTATAGGAAAAACCAAGGATTTGATTGATGCGATGAAAAAGGAACTTGAGCTCCGGGTGCAACTCAAACGCCAAACTTTTGAATACAATAAGAATATGGCTGAGTTGTATCGTAAATCCGGTTTGCCGATAATGGAAATTGTTAACAAGGATTAATTATAATGAAGAACTTGCACATAAAAGGACTGACTTTATTTTTACTGTTATTTATCATCTCATTGGCATATCCCCAAAGTAGCATAGCTCAAACCAAAGACAGTGCAACAGTTAAAGAGCTTTTGCAACAGCGTGATAAGGAAATAAAAGAGCTGATGGGACCCAAAGGTACTGACTACACTCAGAAGCAGAAAGATAAATTAAAAGACATCATCAACGGAGTTATTGATTATCGTTCGATGGCGAAATATGCCCTTGAAGATACTTTTGATACTCTTTCTACGGCACAACAAGATGAATTTGTTGACCTGTTTTCCACGATCATTCGCGACCAGTCGATGAAAAAACTGGATATCTATCGAGCTGATGTAACATATGATAACATAAAAGTGGAAGATGACAGCGCGGTTGTAAAAACGACGGCTCAACTTGAGAAAGTACGTACTCCCGTTACCTACAAAATGCACTACGAAGGAAATAATAAACAATGGGTCGTAACGGATATGGTTATTGATGATGTGTCAACTGCAGATTCCTATCGCAGACAATTCCAAAATATTATCAGAAAAAGGGGATATGACGGTTTGTTGGAGATCCTGAAAAAAAGAGCCGGGAGATAAGGTTTAGTAAAAACACATTATCCTCGTATATTAGCTTCAAAATCTAAAGGAATATTATGCTCAGATCGGTACAACATAAAAATTTAGCACCTGAGGGATACGTCTATACGAGCTATGGACATACCAAATATTTGAAACATGCTGTTTC
>DATFLI010000241.1:0-9776 GCA_035267805.1 Balneolaceae bacterium
TTCTGGGTGCAGAGTATTTTACCAAATGGGAGGGCCCCCACTCCACAAGATTTACAGGATTACGATGGTAAAATGTACATTGATATAGGAGTGGTTTCGGAGGATGTGATTCCAAATTTCAAAACGAATACAGAAGACGGTCTGGTTCGTCGCCCGAATGATCTTCAAGAAGACAACATTAGCGGGCAACCGCGATCATATATTCCGGTACCGCCCCCCGCTCCGGAAGGTCAGTTTTCAAACGAAACCCGTAAACTTTCTGATGTGGGTCTGGATGGTGCCCCCGATACGCAAGGCATAGACAATAAGAATGAGCAAAATTTATTTTCAAAATTCATCTCTGAGATGGCTACTCAATACGGCGCCAATAATCCGCAATATCAAAAAATAAAGCAGGATCCCTCGAATGATGATTATGTTTACTATGGTGAAGATCAGGTTGATAATGAGCCGCTGCAGGATCGCTTTCACCGGATGTATGGCTATCAGGATGGGAATACTCCGCCCAATACAGGCAAAAAGCGAGCGGTTACAAACAAACCGGATACTGAGGGGTTAATTACTCCATCTAACGTGCAGCAGAATAACTCCTATTTTGAATACGAAATTAATTGGAATCCGGCAGACTTTGACAAGTTGAACCCGGGATCACCGGGCACCTATATTGTCGATAAAGTAGACGGTTCAAAGCAGCAGGATCGATGGTACCAGGTGCGCCTGCCTCTAAAAGATTGGGTCCGAAAAATAGGGGGCATCGATAATTTTCAAAACATCTCATATATCAGGGTTTGGTTGTCGGGTTACGATAAACCGTTTACGCTACGTTTTGCCACATTTCAACTTGTTGGAAGTCAATGGAGAGATGCTGATAACGTGGATAAAAAAGAAGGTCCGACGCAAGGTGAATTCAGTATTTCGTCGATTAACATTGAGGAAAACAGTCAGCGTGAGCCCATTCCCTACCGTCAGCCTGAAGGGGCTATACGCGCTACGAATAGAGGGCGTCAGCGTCAAACCGTAGCTAATGAGCAGTCTATAGTGATGAACGTGCAGAATTTGGCTGGTGGCGAACTTAAGATGATGAAGCGCGTGTATCCCGGCGGATTGAATATGGTAAACTACTCGAATGTGCGGATGTTTGTTCATGGTGAAGGATATAAAGGACGCGGAGATGCAGAACTGGTAATGCGTTTCGGTACCGATTTAACAAATAATTATTATGAGTATCGGCAGCCTATTTCTCCTACCGATCCCAATTTTCCATTTAGTAATAAGCCGCTGTCCGATTTGACGGATGCAGAGCGGCGATCGGAGGCGGAACAGATCTGGTTATACGATAAGAATAGTATGAATATCGTATTGCGAGCTTTTAATGAGCTCAAACAGCTTCGTGATCAGGAGGGAGGTGATCCAAGCCAGCTTTTCGAAGGAAATACGAATCTGTTGCAAAATGCTCCGCCGGGGGCGACAGTGGCTATAAAGGGTAATCCCTCTCTGGATCGAATTGGAGAGATTGGGATAGGTATACGTAATCCGTATGATCCCCAAAATCCCAAAGCCGGGGGTATATCTTCGTTAGACGGGCAGTTTTGGTTCAACGAGCTCCGAGTGTCAGGTTTTGACAATAAGAAGGGATGGGCTGCCAATGCCAAAGCAGAAGTTAAGCTGGCTGATTTCGCTTCGGTCAATGCTAATTTAAATCGAGAGACCGATGGCTTTGGCTCTTTGGATTCACGGCTGGGTCAGCGTCGCATCTCAAATGTGTTTGCCTATGATCTCAATTCTACCGTCAATATTAACAAATTGATACCGGATCGTTTTGGATGGAACATCCCGGTAACGCTTTCGACGCGCCAGTCGTCGTCTACTCCTCGATATTTGCCGAATCAGGGTGATGTTCGGCTCTCGGATTATGAAAATGCGGTGAGAGCACGACAGGATATTACACAGGATCAAAAGCAGCGGTTGATTGATCAGAAAATCAGAGAAAGTCAGACGGTTACTCAAAATTATTCCATAAATATTTCAAATCTGACCAAGAGAAATTCCAGGTCGCCTTTGGCCAAATATACACTGGATAATACGACTATTAATTACGTTTATAACAATACGAAGCGCAGGAATCCCGAGTATGTGATGCAGGATAATTGGAATTACAGCGGATCGCTTCGATATAATATCAATTTTAAAAATACCCAGCTTTTCCGTCCATTTAATTTCTTGCATGATGTGCCGTTATTAAATCCCCTGGCAGGACTGCGCCTTGGATATACGCCGGCTTCGATCAATGCTTCTGTCGGGATTGATCGAGAGTATGATGAACAGCTGCGCAGGGTTACTCAAGGGGAGAACCAGGGCAAGATACGGCAGTCACACAGCTTTACCTATGACACTCAGTTCGGATTGGGATACAACCTGACGCCATCCATTAAAACCACGTTTCGCAGCCATTCGGTATTTGATCTGTCCCGGGCAGGAATCCGTCGAAATACCCCCGGAAATCTCCAGGCTGATTCCACAACTTATACTGTACGTCCCACCTTTGATGTACTTCGCGATCTGGTTTTTGATTCGCTTTCATCACGTAGAAGTAATTACGAGGAGGCGTATACCGCAGGGTGGCAGCCTCGATTGAGCAATATTAAGGCCTTGAGATGGGTCAATTATTCGGCAAATTACGGCGGAGGTTATCAATGGCGTAACAGTCCGCTTGGCTCGGGATTAGGGGCCAATATATCCAACAATTTTTCACTTAACCAGTCGCTGAATTTTGATATCCGTAGCTTACTTAACGGAATGGACTGGTATCGCAATCTGCAAAATGAAGATTCTCGGCCCCGGGCAGTACCCCCTGATACAAGTCAAGGGTATTCACAAGACCGGTTTGGCAAAGATCTGGCCGACGTTGCCAATAAGGGATTGGCTGCTCTTTTGAGCCTGCAATCGCTGGATGTGTCTTTCAATATTTCCAAAAGCTCATTGCAGAGCGGGTATGCCGGTAATTCTCAAATCTTTTATATGTTTCAAAACAACGGCAGAAATTTCTCTCCGCCTTTTTCATATCGCACCGGGTTGAATGATGATATTGGTCTGGATCAACTGATAAGAAATCCGAATGATAATTCCAGCATCCAGCTGCCGGCCAATCGAAATTTGACTGATGACATCACCGTCAATTCGAAGCTTGAGCCTTTTAAAAACTTTTCTATCGAACTGACGTGGGATTCAAAATGGAATATGACAAATACGCATTCTATCACCATTGACCCGAGTCAGGATATCAGTTCCATCCGAACACAAAATGGGGATATAACGTCCAGTGTTTGGGTATTTGGAGGTGGATACGGGAATTTTTTCCATCGCCAGCTTGCCGCTGCTTTTGGAGATCTGAATAGCGGGAGTACGGTTTTGGCCGACTCTTCCGGTAATAATGATGGGCGTTCCGTTTTAGGAAAAAGAACTCTCCAGGAAGATTTTCGTCGAGCGTACCTGGGAGTGGGCAAGGGCGCTATCGGAAACCGGAATTTTACGCCTTTTCCATTACCGGGCTGGCGCATTACCTGGACAGGATTGGAAAAATTTATCCCATATCTGGGTAACTTTATGGCACGAGCCTCGCTTACGCATAGTTACAGCGGAGAGTATCGTTTGGGATGGATATACAATTCTGATACCAGTTTGTTGCCTGAAACCACGCTGGGAGCCTATTCTATTGTTAATCACCGTCCGGAATTTGAGCCCAACAGTATTAATATTGAAAAGAAATTTAGTCCGCTGTTAGGACTGAATATTACCTGGCAATCGAGTTTACGTACCAATTTTCAATATGAGTACAGTAAAATAACGAGTTTGGCTCTTTCCAACTCGACAGTGATTGAGCAGATCTCCCGTGGCATAAAACTCAATTTTGCCTATACGATTCGGGATTTCAAGCTGCCGTTTTTCCCGCGTATTAAAAATGCAGTTGATTTTACGATTAACGGCAGTTATATCGAGGATGTGAAAAAAAAGTATGATCTGACGTCCGATCTGGATGATGCCTTGCAAAATGATCCGAATACCATAGATCTGGATCCCAAGATATATGATTTTTCGAGTGTATTTACAGGTGGACAGTCGCGTATTAATGCTTCGGCAGTCGTTGGTTACCAGTTTTCACAGACGATCCAGGCTAATTTTGAATATGACTACAGCCGACTGATACCTAAAGCGACCGGTGTTTATGCTCGTACCGATCATGAGATCCGTTTTAATGTGGTGGTTTCTATTCGATCTGACTAGGTAAATGTTTGGGAAGCTAAATTACCGGCACCTTTATCCGAATAGCAACCCATATTTGGCCCTTCAGCTATTTTTTGCCGGTATGGGATTCCCCGGAGATCTGGATCTTTTTAATTTTGTGAGGAGGGGGTTCGTTCCTTAATGGAGCTTGAGTAGTCGCGTGATTGCAAAATCTTTGAGCTTATCAGAAGATATCCGAAACTGCCCAGGGTTATGATTAAAAGGAAAATAGGTAGCCAATCTCCAAATCGTGCATACAGTGTCTTGTATTCTATCACGGGTACGTCATAGCGGAAGGCCGTTGTGTCCCAATAATCGGTTTTGACTTTTAGGGAGCCATTCGGAGCGATTATGCCGGAGATGCCGTTGTTGGCACTACGGACGATCCAACGGTCGAACTCGATTGCCCGAAGTCTTGCATAGGCAAAATGCTGTTCATGACCGCTGGTATCCCCCCACCAGCCATCATTGGTGATGATTGTTAAATAGCCGGCGCCCTTTTGGACAAAATTTCGAATCCATCCCGGGAACACAGAATCATAGCAGACGAGTGCGGGAGTTTTTGTGTCTCCTACTGAAAATTGGTTTGTCTTTTCACCTCGGCCATATCCCTGTTCTGTATTCCAGTTTATCCAACCGAATATGTCAATATCATTTAGAAACCTGACGAATGGAACACGCTCTACAATAGGAACCAGATTGTGCTTTCGATAGACCTGCATGGGCTTATGGGGAATGAATCCCAAAGCGGCATTATAAGGCAGGTAATCCCAGCGGCGGCCGGGGTAGGGCAGTTCGGGCTCTTTGCCATTGTTAAAATATTGGAAATAGGTTGCTCCTGCTATGATTGTGGCGTTCCACTTATCAGCCCTGGCCAGCAGCATTTTTTTGGTGTCGGTAGCTACATCATTGTTGGTGATAGTATTGAACATACTTGTCTGGATGGCATTTTCCGGCCAGACGACCAGTTTAGTATTTTTTGTGCGGACCGAATCTGTAAGATGCAAAAGGTGGCCGGTTGCTTTGCGCGAATTTTCATATCCGCCATTGGGTTTGTAGGAATCGAAATTAGGCTGAACAACTACTACTTCCTGTTTTTCGGCTGTTTTCTGTGATCCTGAAAAAAGTGTGATCGCAAATGACCATAGGGGAAAAATGAGCAGAACTGTTGCAAGGGCAACCTTCACAGCTTGTTGAGGTTTTTTAAACAGTTGATAGGCTAATGCGCAGCTGAAAAGCACCCAGAAAGAAATCCCCCAATAACCGGTCACCGAAATATATTGGACCAATTGCGGTGCATTAGCCCAGGCATTGCCCACCGTGAGCCATGGCCAGGCCAGATCCCATTGATGATGCAAATATTCGTAGCTGAGCCAGCATCCGGCTTGCAGTAAGGCGATAATCCAGGGTTTCAGTCTTTTCTTTTCCTGAAAGTAATACTGTAGCATTACCGGAACCGTCATAACAGCAGAATTGGCGATGATAGCCGCAATTCCGCCGGCAAGAGTGGCTAGCATCAACCAGTAGGTAACGATGAGGTTCCAGATGACAAAAGCGGGATAAGTCCAGTATGCGGCCTCGCGGGCAGAGGAACTTAGATCTATAATTCTAAAAATCAGGAAAAAGGCGGGAAATACCAGGAATGGAAGCGGAATAGGAGGGTAGCTAAGTCCGAGCAGTATTCCGGCAGTAAGCGTTAATGCCCATTTGGTATTCCAGATATAATCTAAAAATGATTTCATTCGCTGTAATTTTCCGGGGCAACGATAACGACGATTTCCCCTTTGATTTCATCTCTCAATTCAAACGTATCAAACACCGATTTAAGTGAGCCGCGAACAATTTCTTCGAATTTTTTAGTAAGCTCACGGCAAACGGCCACCATACGATAATCTTCCATATAATTCCTTAACTCCTGCAATAATTTTGTCAGGCGGTAAGGGCTTTCATAAAAGACGATGGTTCGTTCTTCATTCGCGAGTTGTTTGAGCCGTTTTTGCCGGCCCTTCTTTTGGGGCAGAAATCCTTCGAATACATATTTGTCGCAGGGCAATCCGCTGGCAACAAGTGCGGTGGTAGCAGCATCCGGACCGGGGATTACCGAAACCGAGTGCCCGCCTTGGTGAGCCGCACGTACGGCCAGGAAACCGGGATCCGAAATGCCGGGCATACCGGCATCCGAAATAATAGCTACATTTTGCCGCGCATCCAGAATATTCAACAAATGTTCCACTTTTTGATGTTCATTATGCTGGTGAAAGGCAAAAGTCGGTGTGTCAATCCCAAAGTGTTTCAATAATACGCCGGACGTTCGAGTATCCTCGCAGGCGATATAGGATACGAATTTGAGCACATTCTGGGCCCGTTGCGACATATCTTCAAGATTGCCGATCGGTGTTGCGACGATGTAGAGCGTACTCAAAAGAAAATATACAGTTTCGTTCGGGATTTAGGGTAGTTTCCGCGTTTGTACGGAAAGCCTTGGCAAAGTAACAAAAACTGTGCAACTATTTCGAGGGAACTTTTGAAAATAGTTTCCCCAATCTTCCCCGAAAACTATGGGGAATAAAGAATCCCTTCTGTTATTCATACATGTTATCTGGATTTAAATAGAATGCATACTAAGATCCGGTCCTATCGTCTGAAGTTTTAGCGGAAAAAGCCTATACTTAGCTGCTGATTTGATGAATGATAACACCCTTAGTTGCTGTTATCAGAATTCCTGCAATTATTAAAACCAATATTAGATTATTATTATGGCAAATTTTAGTCCATCAGGTATTAATCACATTACGATTCGAGTTAATGATATTGAGCGTGCAGAAGAGTTTTATGGGGATATTCTGGGATTCGAGCTTGTCCGAAAGATGGGGCAGAGTATGGCGGTCTACAAAGTGGGAGAAGAAGATACGCTGGTATTGGTAGAAGCGGAAACGAGCTACGATCCCTCTTCACGGGATTACCGGGTTGATCACTTTGGATTTTATCTTGATTCGGAGGAGGAAGTAGATGAAATGGCGGAATTTTTTCGTGAAAAGGAAGTGTCTATATTAAGTGGTCCCGCCAATCGGAAGCGTGGTCGCTTTGTGTTTGTATCGGATCCCGATGGAAATATGCTAGAATTTTTCTACGAAGAGGATGATGAATAATCCCTGATCAACTTATTCGTTACTTTATGATAAATAATAATGACAGAACTGAACATTATTGTTTGTCGTCAAAAGTAACTTCCGTAACTTTGTCACTAGATATGGTTATCCATGTCTATGGCATGTTATTTGCATAAATCACGTCCAAGAAACAAACAGAGTTTAACAGTAAGAACTATTGACACATGAGCGAATCGAACGAAAAAGTAACAGAAGAACGATCAGCCGAAGAGCATGAAAATAAAGCGGCTGAAGAGCTTGAGGAGCGCGTATCTCCCTATGAAGATTTAGGATCGGATGAGTTGCGGGAGATATTGGTAGAACGTGACCAAGAAGTCGAGGAACTGGAACAGGAACTTGCTGAAGCAAAGGACTCACATCTTCGTAAAGCAGCTGAGCTTGATAACTATCGAAAACGAGTACAACGTGAACGTGCCCAGATTTATGAAGCGGCAAAAGCAAGTGCGCTGGAAGATTTTCTGGCTGTTAATGACGATCTTAAACGTACGCTAAAAGCGGCCGAAGATTTGGAAGTCAATGAGACCTTTATGGATGGTGTGCTGCTCGTGGCTAACAAATTTAAGGAAGTGTTGGATAAACACGGGGTGGAAAGCATTGATGAGGAAGGGGTTCCCTTTGATGTGGATTTGCACGATGCTATGATGCGACAAAAGCCGGAAGATGACAGCATTGGCAGTGATATCGTGCTGAATGTGATTGAAAATGGATATCGTATCGGTGATCGCACGATCCGCCATGCCAAAGTAATTGTAAGCGAATAATTTAAGATTAAGTAATTTAGTTCATGTCTAAACGAGACTACTACGAGGTACTCGGAATCAGTAAAGATGCCTCCCAGGATGAGATCAAAAAAGCCTATCGGAAGAAGGCGATGAAATTTCACCCTGATCGCAATACCGACGATCCTGATGCCGAGCAGAAATTTAAAGAAGCTTCCGAAGCCTATGAGGTTCTTCGGGATGAGGAAACCCGTCAGCGATACGATCGATTTGGGCACCAGGGCGTAAATGGTAATTCCGGTTTCGGCGGCCGCGGCGGATTTGAGAATGTAGGATTTGATGACATTTTTAGTCGCTTTAGCGAGATTTTCGGTGCTGATATCTTTGGCGGTGATTTTGGGGGAGGCGGACGTTCCCGAAGACGCCGATCCGTAGGCCAGCCCGGCTCCGATATGAAGCTTCGTATTGACTTGAGTCTCGAAGAAATTGCTTTTGGTACAGAGAAAAAGCTGAAGGTCAAAAAGTATGTGACTTGTAAGAAATGTAACGGTACCGGCGCCGAAACAGAAGATGATTTTCAAACCTGCAGCACCTGTAATGGGATGGGCGAAGTTAGACAAGTCCACAAAACCATGCTGGGGCAGATGGTGAACGTACAACCATGTCCCGATTGTAATGGAGAAGGCCGAATCATCACTGACAAATGTTCTAAATGTGGTGGAGAAGGCCGTTATAAAGGAGAAGAGACCGTCAAGGTCCGTGTGCCGTCGGGCGTAAGCAATGGTAATTATATCACGCTACGAGGACAGGGAAATGCCGGGCGCCGGGGAGGCGAAGCCGGTGATTTAGTTGTGTTGATAGATGAAAAGGAGCATGAACATTTCGAGCGTGATGGCAATGATATTTACTATGATTTAGTTCTCAGCGTACCGGATGCTATCCTGGGAACAGAGGTGGAAGTTCCAACACTCAAAGGCAAAGCAAAAATTAAGATTGAGGAGGGTACTCAGCCGGGTAAGCTATTGAGAATGAGCGAAAAAGGTATTCACGGCTTACATAATTCCGGTATAGGCGATCAATTTATCCGGGTAAATGTTTATATCCCAAAGAATTTGTCAGATGAGGAACGTGTTCATATTGATGCTTTGAAAGGGAACGAGCATTTTCACGCTTCCAACAAGGAGGATGAAGGCAAAGGATTTTTCTCGAAGATTAAAGACGTATTCACTTAAGAGCCAGGGTTTGTTGACAAGTACTTTACGGAGTTGATGCTGGGACTAATCAATCAGATATAAGACCCTGAAATTTACTCTTTATATTATTGAACCGAGTTTGCTAAACGAGCTTCCATCCAATGATCAAAAACTTTGGCAAAACGTTCTGGGGATTCGGGATCCATGTTGAAGTAGAGGGAGGGCTCAATCAATTCCAGTTCCATCAGGGCAAAGGTATTTTCTGCTGTTCGAACGTAATCCATCCGGCTGTAGAGAGGTTCCGGAGTGATTTTTGTGTGTAATTCACGGGCAGAAGATCGTAACTTTTTCTCCGGGGTTACTTTTTTTAGAATTCCTCCGTGCTCTTCCTGAACACGGAAATCATCTTTTTT
>DATFLI010000242.1:0-3909 GCA_035267805.1 Balneolaceae bacterium
TATCCCGCACGAAAAGCGCAGGAATTGGGCTATGATCAGGTGTTGTGGCTAGACGCTTTTGAACATAAGTATGTTGAGGAAGTCGGTACAATGAATATCTTTTTTGTAATAGACGGGGTACTGATTACCCCCGAATTACAGGGCACCATATTGCCGGGCGTTACGCGGGATTCGGTTATAAAGCTTGCCAAACACTGGGATTTGTCTGTTGAAGAGCGACGGGTCAGCATCGATGAGGTAATGGAAGCCGGAAAAAATGGGACTCTTGAAGAAGTCTTCGGCGCCGGAACGGCCGCTGTGATTGCACCTGTGGAAGCCATCCACCACGATGGAGAAACAGTACAGGTTCATGAAGAAGGACGCGGGCCGATCGGTCAAAAGCTGTATGAAACGATTTATGGAATTCAGCGCGGTCAGAGAGAAGATCCGTTCGATTGGACGCACTCGATTAAAGTTAATTCGTGATATAGGTTCCAAGTTTTATCTTGGTGGGACTTATTATCTTGGAGTAGGATACCAAAATAAATCCTTTTCGTGTCATTCTGTCCGCCGGCTGGCGGATCAGGATCTGTTGCTAGGATCTCGGATCAATACTCCTTACCCCGATCAACGGCATAATTCAACTCCATCCCTGAAAGCGCACGTTTGTAATTATCCACAATCTGTTCGGCGACTTCTTCGGGTTGGGTGATACTTGCAATATGTGGAGTTAGGATGATGTTGGATCGATTCCAGAAGGGATGACGATCCGGCAACGGTTCTTCCGAAAACACATCCAGCCAAGAACCCTGTAAAATGTTGCTGTCGAGAGCATAGATAAGATCTTCATCCACAAGGTGTTCGCCACGGGCTACATTTACGATCCAGCCGGGGTGACCAAGTTTTTTGAAGAGATCCAAATCCAGAATACCTTCCGTCTCGTTGGTAAGTGGCAGCAGGCAGATTAAGATTTGGGTATTTTGCAGAAAAGATTCCAGTTCTTTTGTTCCCGCAAAGCAGGTCACTTTTTTTAGCTTTTTCTTCGATCGGGACCAACCGGAAACCTGGTAGCCCACTTGGGCCAGTTGTTCTGCCACCGGGCGACCTAGTTCGCCTAACCCCATAACTCCAACCCGCCAATCGGTAGCTGCAGAATGATTATGAACCTGCCACTTTCCCTGGTCTTTCTGACGAATATAGCGCACAAAATTTCTTTGTATACCGAGCGTGGCGCCTAGGACATATTCTTTCATTTGTTGTACCAGCGATGGCGATACCACTCGACAAATGTCTACGGATTGGGGCAGGGATTCATCCTTAAGCAAATGATCAACGCCGGCGCCCAAAGATGATACGGCTTTGAGATTGGGGAAACTGTCGAGCAAGTGCCGGGGCTGATTCCAGCAAACCGCGAATTGGACACGGTTCTTGTCCTTAATGTCGGGCCAGACTTCGACCTCGAGATTCGGATCCTCACGGAGGAGGGCCTTCCTCCATTCCAGCATATTTCGACGTTGAGCCAGTAAAACAAGCGACATAATATTTTACGCTCATAAGGGTTTTGATTGATGAATTGGATTATAAAGGGAAATCCACTAAGTAAAAAGGAAATTTACTGTACCGGCCCTTTCCAGGTTTTTACTGTCAAACCTAATTTGGATTTTAACTGCCCGGGAGAGCTTGCTGTCCGTCGCTAAAAGCGGTGGTTGAACCGCAGAGAGGTGATAAATTCGTTGAAATTGCCTCCCTGGCTAAGGGAATATCCTTTATAACTTCCCTGTGAAATGGAAAAGATGGCCGTGTCATGAGGAGTGAAACGGTAATTTGTATTAAAATTTATCCTGAAGGCAGAACGTTTTTCGACACGAGAAAGATTCAGGGAAAGGGAAGTGGTCAATTTATTTTCAAGGGCACTTAAGTTCCCATTCAGAGTATAGGTTTTAGTAAGCGAGGACGATCCGCTTCCGGGGTCGGCGTACAAAAAACCCACGGCCGGTGTGAGACTTAGATTATCCATAATGCCGAGTGTAATAGAAATATTCGTAGTTTGGAAAATGCTTCGAAGCTTTCTGAGGGGATTGTCGTCATTGGAGTTTTGATAACCGTAGCTGCCCGTTAAACTTCGAACAAATTTGTCTCTGCTTACGATGATCGATTGAACGATGTTAAACCCGAAGTTCGAAAAATCTACCTTGCTTGTATCGTTGCTTGCATCATTTTGCAAGGAGATGATATTGGTAGAGAGATTACTGTTCCAGGAGGGAGTAATCATGCCCCCGATGGAAATGCCATAACGATTTCTGGCAGTAGTGTATCGTTTTTGATGAACCAGATTGTCGTTCTGATGGGTCCATTGCAGCCTGGTCCTCATGGTAGATATCTTAAACGACGACAAAGCGGAAACTTGCTGCTGGTCGCTGATCAGGTAGGAAAGTCCCGGCGAGTGGTAACCCGGCCCGACAAACTTGTAACCAATCCGTGCATTGAATGACGAAAAGTTTGTTTCAGCATCCAGATTGGTGGCATAATCTGCGTTGGTTCCGGCATGCAGTTCCTGGAATCCTTTAAAGAAGGATGGGATATCGACAGAATCCGAGTTGACTGTAGTAGATCTTAGATCCCGCGTGAAAATACTCCCATTAAGTCCGGCACTGATGATAACGTGAGAGCCGGGAAATTTGATCTGGGCGGCAGTTCCCAGGACGGTGTTTTCCTGAGGTGTCGCGGCAAAATTGTCTGCAAATTGTGAAATGGGAGAGGGGGATCCCTGACTTCCGGTTCCAATGGAAAAGGGATAGTCACTGACATCGGAAAGAGTAGGATTGTCGTCGCTAGTGACCCGGATAACGGCCTGAAAGGTTTCGGGGCCGGTGACGGTCCAGTTGACGGCACCGCTGGACGGCTGATTATCGAAAAGTAATTCGAAGGTACTTCCCCCATCGCGGGAAAGCTCTATTTTGACGGTAGAACTTGAATTTACGGAGGCCCATTGTATTAGCTGAACGGAGCCGATAGCAAAACTCTCGCTCCCATTGGGAGAAAGCACGGAGATCGAACTGGTACTCTCCGGCAACGAGTTTATATCATCTTTAGCCTTCAGATAGATAAAGTCGATGTAACTCTTATCCTGTTTACCCACCCCTATTCGGCCTCCCCAGAGGGTCCGGCGATAGGCTCCGGTCCCGTTTTGGCTATTTCCGGCAGATGCGCGCTGTGTGATGCCCCCCAGTACAGAAAAACGGAAAGACCCCGGCTGGATAGTGACACCGCCGCCCCGAATAGTTATGCCATTAAGCGTCAAGTCGGTATAATTTTCCGTAAAATCTCCCGCGTGAGCGGTCCCCCACTTCCAGGAAGGGCTGATGCCAAACTGGTTAATGTTTTGGCGAGCGGCGGCTCCTTCGCTGGAGATGAAAAACTGCAGCGGTACAGAGAAGGTGTTGAAAAAAGTCAGGGTGGGGGAGAAATATATGCGCCCGGTGGATGATGGACGCCGTGCGGGACGACCTGAGATACTGTAAAGCTGTCCGTAGGCTCCGAATTCACCGCTGATTTTAACATTCTGTTGCACGAATGAGGCATCCGTTGTAGAATCTTGCGGTGAGGCTACTTGGGCATAAAGAGTACAGCTGGAGCCGAACAGGATTACGGTAAAGACAGCCAGTGACCAAACAAGGTTACGAATCCCCCTTGCGTTCTTGATATTGATGAGGGGCGACGTCGATGAGGTAGCAGCGGATGGTTTGAAAATGGTCATATTATCCTCCGGCTCTTGCGCTGGTTTCCGGACTGGGTTCACTCTCAATTCCGTTGGAGCTTACGGAAGTGCAATAATAAAAATAGAGTTCTCCGGATTGGATGGTGGAATCTCTGAGCTCCGGTAGTTTGCCGGATACAACACGGCCTACCTGCACGGGGGGCTTACCCCGC
>DATFLI010000243.1:0-4985 GCA_035267805.1 Balneolaceae bacterium
CCCGTCCAATAATCCTGAGAATGGGTAACAATTCTTAAATTGGCTTGCAGCTTATTATCAAACATCGAGTGATTAATATTTACACGACCAACGACTTCTTCATTGTCAGTATGCAGGAAAAGTCCTTGTTGATTTTTATAGTTTATGGATGCAGTATAATTTGTCTGACCGCTCCCACCGGAAAAGCTCAAATTATGGCTTTGACCGACAGGTGTTCTTGTAATTACATTAATCCAATCGGTACTGTAGCCGTAATCCTTTAAATTCGGATACTGACTTTGCCATTTACGAACGCCGGCCGCGTCGAGCATATTGGGACGCTTTTTGATTGTTTGGACATTCACATATCCATTATATTGGATAGTGGTATTGCTCTCTGCCCCGTGCTCTTTAGTAGTAATAAGGATAACACCATTCGATCCCCTTGACCCATAAATAGCGGCAGCAGATCCACCTTTCAAAACATCCACCGACTTGATATTCTGTGGAGCTACGGTGCTAAGATCACCCGGGATCCCGTCAACAAGTACCAGTGGGTTTGTCGGACCTTGCAATGTTGTTGTACCTCGAAGTCGTATTTGGGATCCTGCTGTTGGATCTCCTGAAGGATTCGTAACCGACAAACCGGCTATTTTTCCTTTTATAAGCGAGGCTGCATCTGTAGGTGAACTTTGAGTAAAATCATCCGAACTCACACTTGATATGGCACTCGTAACATTCTCTGCTTTCTGAGTACCATAGCCTACCACAACTACTTCCTGACCGGAAATAGTTTTGGACTGTAAATTAACATTTATAGTCGTGCGACCATTAATGGGCACCACTTTGGTATTATAACCGATATATGAAAACCGTAATGTATCCTGTAATGAATTTACTCTTAACTGGTACATCCCATTCGCATCGGTTGCAGCACCATTCGAGGATCCCAGAACGAGTACATTTACCCCCGGAATGGCTTTTTGTGATTGTGAATCCACAACCTTCCCTTTAATTGTTTGCTGCGCCATTGCCTGGAAGCTCCATAACAACAGCGGCAATATCATAAGAACTTTAGTTTTGTATGATATATGATTGTTCATATTGACCTCACCCTTTATCCGTTTTACAGTATCTAGTTACCATCGCCCTTCGTTTTACTGTTTTAATTAGTTTTAGAATTTAAAAGTGTATAAGTCACACTTGCTTTCAAGCTAAAAGAAGCTAAAAGACATATAGGACTCAAGCGAAATCAATATTTTGCATTTATTTGATAATATTTGAATACATTTTCATAAAAATTCTATTTGCGCTAATAATTTTTATTGAAAGTGTATCTGAACTCCGGAACCTTATTAGTAAAGCATTATATTTATTGAATTTTACAATGTATTAAATAAGGATTATCAGTGGAACAGAAGTGCGTATTAACCTTACTGATTGTTTATTTTTATTTACCAGATAAGCAATAAACATATAAAGCCAGTAAAATTTTAGGCAAAAAAAATAGGCAATCTTTTTTCGTTATTAATAGGTCCGTATTTAAAAAGGAACCTTTGCAAAATTCTATTTACAAAACAGTGGCATTAATCATCGTTAGCCTTAGCTGTAATCTCTACGACAACGACCGTATAGGGAGGTAAGGTAATCGTCATATTTTTTTTATAAGCCATCGTGCCTTCAACGGGGTCAAGCTTATGCGGATCTTCCATGGTAGGCCTTTCATGAAGCCCGGATGTTATTTTATAGACTTTCACGTCAGCATTTTGGGGCACTGAAGAACCTTGTAACCGGGTTAGTAATGTATTTTGAATATCATCATAATTAACGGCCTTTATTACAATACGTTTTCCGTCTTTACTGCCGGTAGCAATAGCATCGACTGAGTTTGGTTTCCAGTCGCGTGGCTTCATGGTAGAAATATTGTCAAAGAATTCACCTCGATCTTTTAGATCGCTGAATGTACCTCGCGTAGAAGCCAAATACTCAGGCGCATAATGCTCACGGAAAAGTTTCTCGACCACGTATCCCGAGCCGGGAAACCAGGATACATGATTATGATAGATAAATGCGCTCCATGTATGATCATCTGTCGTATTTCTCATCAGCAAGGCGGGACAAGCCATCGTTACTTCCGGACCCATTTCCTCATACATAATCAGACTACCGGCGGCATGTAATCCCGCCCGCCAGTCGTTAGTACGGCTGAGGTTCCATTCCAGCACTCCCAATTTAATATTGGGATGATCCGAACCGCGGACATAATCCCGCAACTTGAGCAGATAATTCCTGATTCGTCTGAGGCCTGTTTCATATAAATCACTCTCATATTCATAGTTATGCAAATCCAGGATGTCAAAATTATCCCCGGCCTGCTCAATAATCTCTTTGCTCCAATTCATATCGTTAGAACGCTTTTGGCCGCAGGCCACAATTTTGGCGTCCGGAGCGATCTTTCGCAAGCGTCTGCCAAACACATTAACAATCTTTGCATACTCTTCAGGCGATAGCCCGTGATTCATCGGCTCATTACCGATTTGAAAATATTTGACGTCATACGGTTTTGAATGTCCGTTGGCCGCCCGCCTTTTACCCCATTTTGTTGTCGGGGGATCATTGAGATAATGAACCCAGTCCATCGCATAATCGACGACTTTGGGATCGGTACCGGTAGCGCTTAACGCAATGAGCGGTTCGGTATCGAGGCGGTTGGCCAAATCCATGAACTCATCGGTTCCAAATCCATAATAATCTGAATAACCGCCCCATATTTTGTTGGGATGATAGACTCGCGACACCTTGGGACCGATGCCATCTTTCCAGCGATAAATAGAGGCAAAAGAGCCGCCCGGCCAACGCAGGAAAGGGGGTGTCAGTTGTTTAAGTGCATTAACAAGATCGGGACGAAGCCCACCTTTCTTTCGGACATCAGCGCGCATCAACGAAATATAATCCACTAACACTCTGCCATTCCCGGTTGCTATAATTGAGACCGTTGCTTGCGTATCGGTTTTCGTGCTTGTAAACGAATAGGGTACTTCCTGCCAGTCCGAACCGGAAGTTTTTAAAGGTTCTTCAGCAATCATACCGCCATCAGAATCCTGTACTTTGAACGTCAAAATCGGAGATCCCTCCTCCGGTTTAATCCAAACCGAACCGTCGTATTTGTAACCTTTTCGCAGATAAAATCGTCCCTGCCGAATTCCGGCAGTATTGCCATTTACTTTGAGACGGATACTCTTTTTTCCATTCCTAAAATTACCATCAACGAGCTGAACGCCGTCATTATCCCCGACCAAATTCCAGTATGTTTTGTAGTCGTCCCCTTCGAAGCCGCGTCCCCGAACCTCCTCTGCATAAAGTCCATCCACCACAGAATGATTAATATGTTCAAGAAAGTGTCCGTAGATCTTCTTGTCGATTTTCCCCATCGGTCGGTCTGTGTTGACCAACATAACCGCCACACCCGTACTATCCTTTTTTTGACCAACACAGGTCGATATAAGACCAACTGATAAAATCCCAAATAATAAGAAAGCCGAAAAAGATTTGGTAGGATTGAAATTATCTTTACTCTTATTGAACTGCTTTTGGGGGAAAATCATAATAAACTGTCCTGTTGGTTAAAAAGTATTATTATCCAACCGTTTTCAAGATTCATAAATGTGAGTTTGAGCTAAACGCTATTTTTACCCGCCCATGAAGGAGTAATAAATTATGCGGACATTTCCATGGGACGGTTAATAGACTTAACCCACAACCCCTTCATTCCGTACCGGAAAATATGGGCCGGCCACCATTCTCAACGAGAGATCTTTCTTACCCTTTCATTTAACCGTATAACGGGTTTCATTAATGAATGTGTTTATACTCATTCATTTAATTTTGACCAGCATTATTCTGTAAACTGATGCTGGTTGTTTCATCCCCAAGAGGAATCACATAGGCTCCCCGCTCCTGTTCTAATTGCTTAGCCGGTTTAAAGCTGCCCATCTCTTGCTTCCGGGCCGGTTGATGAATTCGCAAGAGTGCATCTTTTGTGAAATTTGTTTTTGCATCCAGCGACAACTGTACCTGTTTTGTCGTTGGATTATAGCGCACCTCTTTAAACTTGCCGGCATCAAGCGTCAGCCATAATCCGGCCGGAGCCAAATAGACACGGGAACGGGCCGTATCCAATGGCTTAATGGAAATCCAGTCGCCATCCTTTTTAAGGTTTCCGCCAAAAGCCAACCATCCGAACTCAGGATGATCAATTACATAGGTTCCGGTATTGATAGCATGTCCGAAAAAATTGGGCCCGTAATCCCCCGAATAGCCGTCGATCTTCAGCGTCGAGGGAAAGGCATGGAAAGCCGATGGGCCAAACCCTTCTTTGGTTACATTGGCAATCGCTCCCATCAATCCGCCATACCCTACGCGCAGCAGGTAGTAATCATCGGGATTTGACCGGTATGCGGTCAACACCGGGATGGCATTCAATCCCGACCCATAATGATGAAGCTGACGTTCCAATCGCTTCAGCTTTCCAGCAAAGAGAAAATCCCAATAGCGGCGGGCACTCCCGTTATATCCCCAATGGGGAACCGTAGGCATATAGCCGAGAATGGCATCGAGCGTAATCTTGGCTTTGGTATCAAAACCAAAATAATTGCACCAGGCATAGACCTCTTCCTGCCCCGTGGAATCCCACGGCATCTCGCTACCGAAAGGAAAAGGCAGCGACTTCCAGACATCGGCCCGTTTTCTCATCGTTTCTTCATAGGATTGGGCTTTAGCATCCCAGCCCTCCCGCTGGAGATCCAGCAAAATCTTTAAAAAAACCGTCCCCTCCATTTGCCCGTATTGGGCATATTGCGGGGCATATTTGACCATCTCTTGTGCCGTATGATACGCATGATCCAAATACCACTGCCAGGGATGGTTTGTTACCAATCCTCGGTGGTCCCGCGCTAATCGATAAAGTACCCAGTACGCGGCCGCCACATGGACATAATTATAGGAAC
>DATFLI010000244.1:0-7563 GCA_035267805.1 Balneolaceae bacterium
CAGGATTTCAATTTCAAATCCTTTCAGACCAATGCGGTTTTCCGTTGGGAATATCATCCCGGATCAACGTTATATGTGGTTTGGCAGCAAGCGCGTTCGGCATCTACGAGGCAAGATAACTTTCGTTTCGGCCGTGATGTCAATCGACTCTTTGAGGCTCATCCCACGAATATTTTTCTCATCAAATTGAGTTATTGGGTTGGCACATAAAACCTAAGCATAGCTAAACCTCGGGCGACTTCTTTGGAAATAAGAAGTCGCCCTTTGTTTTGATTTGGAGAACTGTTGGACTTTACTCATACATTGAAAAAAAGCTGCAATCTTCGAATGTAATCAAGATTAAAAATGTTGGACGATAAGAATCAATAATATGATATAAATTTTTATAAATGAAGACTGATAAGCTGGAAAGAATATCGAATGTAATTAGAAAAGGAGCGTTTATAGAAGCATTAAGCGGTGCCCTAGCTATTATTTTAACTACTTTGGGCCTATTGCATCTCGCTTCCACTAATCTTGTATCTGTGGCTACAATAGCCTTGGGGATTGGCATTTTTTTACAGGGAACCGCAATAGCTACCGAATATTCGAACCTTAATGAATTCGTTGACGAAAAGAATTTTAAAAGATTTAATCTTGGAACCGGACTTAGTTTTGAAATCTTAGCCGGAGGAATTGTCTTTGCTCTCGGTATTTTAGCCATGGGATTTGCTCCTATAAACATCTTTACCCCGATAGCAAGTATCGTTCTGGGCATGGCAATTACTCTGAGCAGCCGCACTCTGCTCAAAATTGACGACTTCAAAACACTTATATCAGAATCAGGAATGCCTGTTGACAGCTTTGCTCGTGAAACGATTGATGCCACTTTCGGTATTCAGATTGTTATTGGCTTGGCTGCCATAACGTTAGGAGTATTAAGCCTGGATGGTATATCGACTCTTTTATTAACAACTATTGCATTTCTTTCTCTTGGCTTTTCTATCCTGCTGAACGGTTTGGCAATTAGCGGGCGTTTATCAGGTGCAACCAGTCATTAGCATCCAATAAACCAACAAGTCCACTGACAGGAGCTTGGATCGTATCATTTTAATACGCGATAAAGACTCATCGTTCGCTTATGTGGGAACGGACTTCTGAGCTGAGTTCATTATCTGCCTGCGTTTTAAAATAAAAAAGGTCATATCGTCATTTGGTGGGATGCCATCCAGCCACGACTCGGATACTCCATACAAATGTTCAATAATGCTATCGGGATCTTCATGGGCAATACCGGCAAAAATTTGCTCTACCCCCGGATATCCGATCATATCTCCATTATGATTTATAAGTTCAGCTAAGCCATCAGTCATAAATAATACGGCATCACCGGGTTCAATATCTACCGTATTTTTTACATAGGGGAACACTTGTTTGCTACCCAGCGGTAATCCCTTTAAAGGGATTTTCTGGATGCTTTCGGTTTTTGAACGGTAGATAAGGGCGGGAGGCATTCCTGCCCCTGCTAATTCGAGAGTGTTTCCATTCAACCGCCCGATAGCAAAAGCCATGTACAATTTACGGAACTCCATCAAACTAATAGAATATGAAGCCTGCTTTAAAAAATCCGTCAATTCACTATTTACAGCATGTTCTGCAAAAAGCAGTTTCATAGCCGTTACTATAACACTTGCCTGTAATCCGTGACCGGTGGCATCACCAATGCCAAAGGTCAGTATTTCCTCCGGAGTCCTGTGATAATCGTAGTAGTCACCCCCAACCTCAGATGCGGCTTTCATAGAAAAAGAAAACTCATAATCCGGGCAATAAGGAAATTTTTGAGGCAGCATTTTGAGTTGCAGTCTTCGAGCGGCTTCCAGTTCATTGCTCTTTCTTACGGACTCCCGTTTTAGCTCTTTGTTTTTTTCATTCAGAACACTTTCATTCCAAAAAACAGCCTTCATATAATATTCCAACCAGTAGCTGGCAAACATCCCCATCACATTGGCAGACACCAAGAAAAAGATGTTGTTGATATAAATTTGGAAGGGAGTAACATCCAGCCAGATAGTCGCTGTGATATAAGACCAAATAATAAACCAGGTTGTAAGTGTGGCATAGATAAAACGAATTCTCAGTAATCCATGCGCAAACATAATAGTAAGGATCAACCCGGCATAATAATGGTATCCGCCTGTAGCTTCCGATACTAAAGTCATACCGATTATTCCAATCCCTCCTACCAAAACAACCATGCTCATCATAAACTGAAAATTGTTGAGTCCCCATTCAGTATGAGTAAGGTAGATAGCTCCAACAAATATAAGACAGCTTGCAATTCGAATCCCCATTAGTTCGGAAATAGCTTCCGGAATAACTAACCTGTCGAGCCACGAAAAAATGACAAACAAAGCAATCGCAAGTAATAAAGAGATCCTCACAAATATTAAAGATCGCTTCGTAATACTCTCTTCAAATGCCTTGTTTAACTTCTTCCCTTTGAATGACAAGGTTAAGGGATGAACCGGTAGGCGGTTCTGGTCAGATAAAATTCTCCGCATTATCGTCATAATAAATAATTCCGACTACCTTTGTTAGCGAAATGTTTTAGAAAAATGTACGAATTCCTCAAATAAAAGGTGCATTTATATCCATTTAAAATTAATAATATCAATAATATAAACGTCGTGTTTACAACTATAATATAATGGACACTCTCTCAGGGAAATAGCTTCGACAGATGGGTAGAAAATGATAACATCATGATCCACATTATGCAGCAAGCCTAGTCAAATAATAGGAATGAGCACTCCACTCAATATAAGGACAGCAGACCAGATCAAATCAATGTTGAACCATGCCGATTTTAGCAATCTCAGTCCAAACTTCTCATATACCAAAACGGCAACAATGCCCATAATAAGCAGGTATCCAAGCGTATGTACCAGGATAACAAATAAACCAATTAAGGGCTCTTTGGGCAGATTAGACAAGATGGTGGCCTGTTCAATCATTATGGTTGATTTATGACTTTGCATATGTGCCGACATGGCAGTACCGGTATTCATCCCTTTAAAAAGAAACGGCAGTATCATCAAACCGGCCCCATGGGCTGAGGCCATTAGAAATGACCAGGTTGTAAGCTGACGGAAGTTGACTTGCATACCGCCATACCGGGGATGTCGATTTCTGATCAATTTGTAAATGCCAAAGACCACAAGTATGGCAGCTACAAACCATTTGAGTATTTCAAAAGAAATGACCAGCCCTATGATTCCAACTGCCAGCAGCGTTACACCTATGGCTAAAGCATGGCCGAGGGCTAAAGGAAGCAGGGCCGACCAGACCGCGGCCCTGCGTTGTTCCTGTAAACCCAAACTCACGGCAAAAAGCCATCCCATTCCCGGGTTAATTCCATGAAAGATCCCCAGCAATAAGAGCAGCAAAAACAAAAGTAATAGTTCGGGTAACATGGTCAGGATTAATTATTTGAATAACAGAATGAATCCGATGAAGTATCGCCTCCCTGCAAACGCACCTGATGCGGCCGAAGGCCTTCAAATTCCAGGAAAAAAGACTCGTCGAATTTCATTTTATCATTGGGTTTGGCATCTATTTTTACCATCCAGCCCTTGATACCATCCGGGTAGAATTGTTCGTCCCACGGTGAATAGAGTGAGTTAGTTAGGTAAATACGACGTCCGTCGCGGCTGATTTCCACCATTTGCGATCCACCGTTACGGGGAATATTGGGAGTAGCCGGATGCGGGGTTCGTCGAACAATACCGCCTATATGCACCGAATCCATGAATGTCGGATTGTTAGGATCACTAACATCGTACCGTCGCAGTTCGCCTGTACCCCAGCAGGATACATACAAGTAGCGATCGTCAAGCGACAGGTTAATGTCCGTGACTAACGGCGGGACGGCTCCAAAGCCCTGAAGCAGCGGTGGAAGATCTTTAGCATCAGCCGGTTCGGCCGGTATGGTGATCACTTTTTTTACCTTCCACTCGGCTTTCCCGTTATGGCCCTCGCGATACCACAAGAAGATAGATGCAGAAAGGTCTTCAAGCGAGAGTGTCACGCCCGCAAATCCATAGGCCTTTTGAGGATTATGGGCCGGGCGAAGCTCCAGCACCATCTGTTGCTCGGAACCGAGATCAAGTGTTTGCAGATGATCGTGGCTGCGAAGATCCCAAATGTGGAGGGAATGGCCATACTTGCCGTTTAGCAAAAGATCAGGGTCAACACGTTTGGCTACCATGTTCGGAGTCCCCCACTCACTGGTAAGCATAGTATCGTAACCAAGGTGCCACCAAAAATCATATGACAGGTACTGGTCTCCCCGGTTTCGCTCCCAGGGTCCTATGACATCAAAAGTATCGTGGTCAAGCATAAAGATGCCGCCCGGACCATCACCATCAGCTGATCCCAATGCATTTACATAAATGCCGTTAGGGCCGCAGTGGACCGTGTGGGGAGCAGAATAACCTGCTTTTTCCTTAATCTCTTCCGGTTCTATGACCTTAATCAATTTGGGATTGCGTGGATCCGGCTTGGTATCAATAATATGGATTCGCGAAGATTTTATTCCGGGAACGATCAAATACCGCCGTTCTGCATGGGCGTGGGGAGCATAACCGCATAAATGAGAGCTGCATGCATTCCAACCGAAATGGTGCAGTTCATTATCCGAACCAGGGAGTTCAACTTTCTGTATAAGCTTGCTATAAGTCTCTGATTTCGGGTTTACATCAACTACCGCTATTGCGTCTTTTTCTCCCATTCCTTTCGGATTGAACATAGCAACGTAAGCAACTTCCTCATCGGGTGCATCCATCGCCATTTGTGGAGAAGTATAGAACGTCTCATCAGGTTTCCATTTTGGCATAATAATCATCCTCTGTGTTTAGATTTTCATTGCATAAGTGTTAACAGTTAACACCTGTATAATGCCAATTCAGAAACCGTGCCTGAAATATCTGATTTACGTAACCTTCTGATGATCAGTGTTTTATGGTCATTAAAAACAAATAAATAAAATTTCGAAATATCGTTAGTTACGAGATTTCGTAACTGGATTTCGTTACAAACGATTCCAGTTCTAAGACCTTAGATCAAATTAAAAGGGGCTGGAACTTATATTCCTTTATTTGAAAAAAGGAAATAACTTTCCAGAGTTTTTTTGATTTGAATGGGATGCAAACTAGTTCTTAAAAAGCAACGCAAAAATATCATATCATTTAAAAACATATATTTACTTATAAGTAGTTAAAATACTTATATTTAATATATATTTTTGTTCATCCAGATGAGGAACAAAGGTATTGTGATCGAATAGAAGAGAACCTGCTGGAGCCAGTCTATGAAAAAAAGAATTACAGAACAATTGCCTGAAGAAAGTATTCAATCTCTCCGGAGATTCGTTAAAGGAAAAATTATTCTTCCCGGACAGAAAGAGTACGATGAATCCCGACAAATATGGAATGGCATGATCGACCGGTCTCCCGCATTAATATTACAATGCTTACATACTGATGACGTCATTGAGGCCGTCAATTTTGCCAGAAATTATGATCTTGCCTTATCTATCAAGGGAGGTGGACATAACGTATCGGGGAATGCACTAAATGATCACGGTATTGTCATTGATTTGACTGAAATGAATCAAGTACACGTAAACGAAGGAGATCAAACTATTCACGTACAAGGGGGCGCTACCTTGGGAGATGTTGACCGTTGTTCTCAACAGTACGGCTTGGCAGCACCTTTAGGCGTTGTTTCCAAAACAGGGGCTACCGGACTAACATTGAGTGGCGGAATGGGGCATTTGAGACGTAAATATGGATTGAGCTGCGATAATATCATTTCTGTTGACCTGGTTACAGCAGATGGCGATTTAATTACGGCCGATGAATTTAATCATAAAGATCTTTTCTGGGCAATCAAAGGCGGGGGCGGAAATTTTGGAGTTGTCGTCTCAATGAAACTTCAACTCCATGCTATCGGCAATGAAGTGAATACATTGTTTGTTTGGCATCATGCAGACCATTATTTAGAAGCGATAGAAGAGTTCAGTAAATTTTCGGCCAATTCCACCAATGACGCCGGCGTAATCGCTTTTTATGCATTCGTTCCCGAAATTGAGGAGTTTCCTAAAGAATCCTGGGGAGAACCGGCTTTTGTATTTTTCGGATGTCATCTGGGCAGTCGTACACAGGCCGATAAAGATTTTCACTCGCTACGTACAGTATCAAACCCCATCATTGATATTCATGAACCTATGAATTATTTGGATTTGCAAACTCTGCTGGATGAGGATTATCCGGACGGACGCAGATATTATTGGAAGGCCTTTTATCTTGAAGAACTCAATGAGAATATGATCGATTTAATCGAAGAAAGTGGCAAAGATTGCCCTTCCAAACTTACGACCATTGATATATGGCAACTTGGTGGAGTTATAAATAATCCAAAGGCTAAAGACACCGCTTTTTGGCATCGCGATAAGCCCTACATGATAACTTTTGAGGCAAACTGGGATGACCCCGAACAAGATGAAGCAAACATTTCCTGGGTGCGAAAATGGACCAACGAAGCTCGCAAGCTACCCTTTGTCACCGGAGGTTATGCCAATTTTCCGGGATTCAATGAAGATCCTTCACAAACTGTTTTTGGTGGTAATTATGAGCGTCTGGTCGAGGTAAAAACCAATTATGATCCCAAAAACCTCTTCCGCTTCAACACAAATATAAAGCCCAGCATATAGCTACATGCTTCGGCAGTTAAGCCTTCAGCATAGTTGATATCTGATACGAGAACTGACATTCAATGCTGAGAACAAAATTTTGCAGGACAAACAGAGTGAACTTATGAAAAGTACTAGCTGGAAGGACGCTTTATATCAAGGGCTTTCATTCGGGAGCTGAAGGTGGAGGGCGGAATTCCAAGCAGACTGGCGGCACCATTTTTACCGGCTACCTGCCAGTCTGCTGCCTGCAAGGCACGAATCATATTTTCTCGTTCCTGATAGAGCAGTTCATCGGCTGTGAAAATCCGATCCCCCGCTGTTTGGGAAACAGGAGTTTCGTTATCCGCCATAAAACCGGGAAAAACCCGTGACAGATTGAGATTTCCATCTCGGGATGTGATAATAGCTCGTTCAATAACATTTTTCAGCTCGCGAACATTGCCCGGCCAGTCGTATGATTTGAGACGATTTATATCAGCCTCAGATAACAGATTCATCGACCGGCCTGTTTGCAATGAAAAACGATCGATAAATGTTTTAGCAAGCAGCAGGATATCTTTGCCCCGTACTCTCAGCGGGGGTATATGGATGGGAAATACATTCAGACGGTAATAAAGATCCGCACGAAAAGTTCCTTCCCGGATCATTTTTTTAAGGTCCCGGTTTGTAGCAGTGATAACCCGTACATCAACTTTTTGAGTCTGGGATGAACCAACAGCCTCAAACTCCCCTTCCTGAAGTATCCTCAATAATTTCGGTTGCAGGCTTCTCGGAAGTTCACCGATTTCATCAAGAAATATGGTCCCGCCGTTTGCAAGAGAAAAACGTCC
>DATFLI010000245.1:0-6469 GCA_035267805.1 Balneolaceae bacterium
TACGCGACGAATCCGACCGCGAGGGGATGCGTATCGTAATTGTGCTGAAACGAAATGCCAACCCGGGCATCGTGCTTAACCAGCTGTACAAATATACGCAGATGCAGACTACGTTCGGTGTAATCAGTCTCGCGCTGGTGAAAGGACGTCCGAAAGTGATGCCGCTCAAAGAACTTATTTACCATTATGTAGAGCATCGCGTTGAAATTGTGATTCGCCGCACGCTTTATGATCTGGATCAGGCCGAAGCTCGTGCTCATATTCTTGAGGGATTAAAGATTGCCCTTGACGATCTGGATGAAGTGATCAAAACGATTCGTGCCTCCGACAGTCCGCAGGAAGCCAATAAGGCACTGCGACGTAAATTTGCGCTGACGGATATTCAGGCTCAGGCTATTTTGGATATGCGTCTGCAAAAACTGACGGGGCTTGAGCGGGATAAAATCGAGCTTGAGTACCAGGATATTGCGGACAAGATTGCGGATTATCGCAAGATACTTTCCAACCGGGATATCCAGACGGATATTATCAAAGAAGAGCTTCTGGAAATTAAGAAACGTTACGGCGATGCTCGACGCACCGAGATCATTTACTCCGCCGAAGATTTCAGTGTTGAGGATATGATTGCCGATGAAGATGTGGTTGTTACCATATCCAATAAAGGATTTATCAAACGGATGCCGGTCAGCGGGTATCGCCGGCAAAAACGCGGCGGCAAGGGTATGAAAGGTACGACTACAAAAGATGACGAATATGTTGAGCATCTTTTCGTGGCAACCAATCATAATTATATCCTGTTCTTTACCGAAAAAGGACAGTGTTACTGGTTGAAAGTCTACGAAATTCCGGAAGGCTCGCGCCTGTCACGCGGTCGTGCGATCGTCAATCTTATTGATATTGATAAGGATGATAATATTAAGACGTTCGTCCCGGTGAAAACCCTTGATGATGAAGAGTATATCAATAATAACTACATCATCATGACCACCAAAGAAGGACAGGTTAAGAAAACCACGCTGGAAGCTTACAGTCGCCCGCGGCGGGATGGTATTATTGCCATTAATATTAAAGACGGCGATTCCCTGCTCGAAGCCGCCCTCACCGACGGCGAAAGTAATGTGATCCTGGCTAATAAAAAAGGTCGTGCTATCCGGTTCCATGAAGATGACGTTCGTGATATGGGGCGTAACACGTCCGGTGTAAAAGGTATGGATCTGGGTAAGGATAACGAACTGGTGGATATGGTCGTTATCAAAAATACCCACGGGGCCACCGTACTGGCCATCTCCGAAAACGGTTACGGAAAACGTTCGATGGTCGAAGATTATCGCGAGCAAAGCCGTGGCGGGAAAGGCGTGATCACGCTGAAGGTTACCAAGAAAACCGGTGAACTGATTGCGCTCAAAGAGGTTTCTGACACTGATGACCTGATGATCATCACTGAAAACGGCAAAGTGATTCGCATGAACTGTGGCGGCATCCGAACGATGGGTCGCAATACCCAGGGTGTTCGTATCATGCGCCTCGATTCGGATGGCAAGATCGCTGCCGTTACGCGCGTCGTCAACGAAGAAGATGACGAGACGGTGTAGATAACCTAACTAAGTTAAATAAAAAGTCTAAAGCCTGACGGGAGTAAATCCCGTCAGGCTTTTATTCTTTGATCCTGCGCTTTGAGTAATTAGATTGTGAGCGGGATATTTATAATTTAGGGATGGAGATGGTGGTAAAAACAAAAGCGATAAATCCGAAAAGCAAGAGCTTAACTACAGGTTTGGTATACGATCTTTCAGCTGTAGCCCTGGCCTTTGCAAGCAACTTTTTTGCCGGGGTTATTTCCATGATGATGTCAACCTATCTTCCGGCTTCGGTTCAGGATCTGCTTGGATCGGTGAGCACAAACCAGGTAAGCTATGTAGGCTCATACATCAACGCATTATTTTTGCTTGGCTGGGCCTTCGGTGGTTTTTTGCTGGGTTGGCTGGGTGATCGTTGGGGAAGAGTTCGGATATTTTCAACCTCCATCCTTGTCTTCTCAATGTTTACGCTGGCCGTATTCTGGGTGTCGAGCTGGTATATGCTGGTGGTGTTTCGTTTTTTGGCCGGCCTTGGAATCGGGGCGACGATGGTTCTTAGTGCTGTTTTGGTTGCTGAGATCTGGGGAGAACGCGCAAAAGGACGGGCCATTGCACTAAGCGTCATGTCGGTGGGTTTTCCCATCGGGATTATCGCTTCCGGGATGATCAGCTACCTGCTCCCCGATTGGCGTTCTGCTTTTTTGGTTGGATTCTTGCCTCTGCTGCTTGCGGTCGTTTGCCAGTTCTTTTTTGAAGAACCGCAGCAGTGGAGTCATTATGCGCAAGAGAAAACCTATAACGGACAATGGTCCGCCTTTAAAAAATTATCAGCTCCTGAAAACCGTAAGAATTTCGTCATCGGCACGACCATATTTGGAGCGATGCTGATCGGACTTTGGGCCGTTTTCAGTTGGCTGCCAACCTGGGCTCAAAGCTTGGTTGGAACGGCAAAGGCCGGGGAACAGGAAGGTGGAATTCTTTTAATGCTGCTGGGAATGGGCGGCATCGTGGGTTGTGTGATCGCAGGCTTTCTGGCAAATATTATGGGGCGCAGGAGGGCCCTTTTGCTATCGTTTGCCGGTGCTTTTGTATGCACAAGCCTTCTGTTTTGGACCAATCATACCTTTGGTTTTGTTATTTACCTGGAAACAGCAGTGCTATCGCTTTTCTTTGGAATAAGCCAAGGCATCCTTACCGTATATATTCCCGAACTCTTTCCGACTTCGATACGCTCCACGGCTACCGGAATCGGATTCAATGCCGGCAGATTGTTTACGGCCGCAGCCGTCTTTTTTGTGGGGATATTGGTGCCGATTCTCGGCGGATATGGGAATGCGCTCTTCGTTTTTTCACTGACCTATGCCATCGGTTTTTTGGTCACCTGGTTTGGTAAAGAGACAAAAGGTTCAACGCTGTAAAGAAAGAGTGTACTTGTCCTTTTTGTAATTATGTGAGTAGATTTAATGTAAAAAAGCGAAAAAGAGAAGGTTATGAGATTATTATCCTTACTTCTCTTACTTTAAATGTGCATTTTCTGTTTATTTACATATGAAAAGAAAAATTACTTAAATTAATTTTTTAATTTTTTTTAGCTTTCAAGGATATGGCGACAAAACGTAATTCTATATCTCCAAGAAGAGAAAAGATAATTCAGGTTCTGAAAGAGGCGGGAGAGGCCATGCAAATTCAGGAAATAGTGGAACTTACCGACCTTGATTATAATAATGCCAGAAGTGCTCTATCAGAGATGACAAAGATGGACCTATTGGTACGAGTACACAGAGGAGTATATGACCTACCCGAGCGTGTGGATAAAGAAGATATGGAGTCGCCGGATCATCCACTTCAAAAAATTCTGCTTAATCAGCAGATTTTGAAAGTTTTATTAAACATCGTCATCACGAATAAATCTTTGATGGAAGCCCTGCTTTTAGGTCAGCAAGAGATTATCAGTGCGATTCGGGAAATTAGTCCCGACAATGAAAAGGGAGAAGAGACCATAAATGATCTGGAGGAAATTTTTGCAAAACGGGTCGAATGGCATTTTGATATTGCTGCCGAGCAGGTTGTTGAACAGTATACCAAGCTTCCGGAGGAAGTTCTTGATGTTCTTGTTTCCCCCCTTACCCGAGACAAGGATGGAGAAGGTGCGGACTTTATTGCTCGCCTCCATAAGAAATATAAAGCTCAAGGAGAGAGCCAAGCAGAATTCCAAAAGTCCGAAGATTGATCCGCCTTTTTCTTTCCGGTATTTGATTGCATACCAGTAAATCCTCTTAGTTTTCCCATCTTCCAATTTAAAAAATTCCAAATTCCTAAGATAATGTCACCTACTTGTTATAAATGACGTCACCCACTTGTTATTATTAATTGAATAAATTATGTTTCAGGGGTCTGATCTGAATCATTCAAAAAAACGGGATTGAATGATTTATAGACAAAGGCATTTAACGATAAAAAATAATAGCAGGGGTTTATGGCCTACATTGATGTAGAGGATGGGTTACCCGGTATTACGGGGCTTTTAGAGTACCGGCAAGATTCGGCAGAACCGATCCGTGAATTAACTCAGATCCTATTGAGAGGAGCATCGTCTCTGAATGAAGGGGAACGGGAATTGATTGCGGCACTTGTTTCGCATAAGAACGAATGTGTTTTTTGCACATCCGCTCATACGGCAGCGGCTGATCTGCTTACAGGTGACTCGGGAATCAGCGCCGCCGTCAAAAAAGATATTGACAGCGCGCCTATAAGCGCTAAAATGAAAGCGTTGTTAAGTATTGCATCAAAGGTACAAGAAAGCGGCCGATCGGTAACCAAAGATGATGTTGAAAAAGCCCGCCAAAAAGGGGCGACAGATCACGAAATTCACGATACCGTTCTCATTACCGGTCTTTTCTGTTTGAATAATAGATACGTGGACGGTTTGAATACCTGGACTCCTGAAAATCCGAAGTATTATAAATCGTTGGCCCGCAGGATTGGGCCCAAAGGTTATCTGCGTCCGCCGAATGGCTATGAGGGTAAAAAATATTATAAAGAGGAGGATTAAATAATGGCATATATTTCACTACCGGAGGATTTGCCTGGTATCCGGGGACTTATAATTATAGGCCCGAAACAGCTCTCCCGCTCAATAAACTTGTGGATGCATTATTGCAGCAGCCCTCATCCCTGACAAAGGGTGAGCGGGAGTTAATCGGAAGTTATGTTTCCAGTCTTAATGAATGCAAGTATTGTTCCAATACACACGGGGCGGTAGCTAAACATCACCTTGGGGATGGAGAAGTTGTAGAGCAAGTGAAAGCAAACAAGCTACAGGAAGCTAATATCAGTCTGAAAATGAAGGCCTTACTCAATATTGCAGGCAAAGTGCAACGGAGCGGTCGATATGTTACCGAAGAGGATATCGCGAAAGCCCGGCGGGAAGAAGCCACGGATAAAGAAATTCATGATACGGTACTCATCGCGGCGGCCTTTTGCATGTTTAATCGTTACGTGGATGGATTAGGTACGACAGCGCCTGATGATCCTGATGTCTATGATCAGATAGGTGCCTACCGGGCCGAAAACGGTTATCAAGCTCCCAACAACGATATCAAATAGCCTACCTAATTGATAGGGGATTCGTTGATTTTATTTAGTAACCCATATTTTAAATTGGATCAGAATTATGGCTTTTATTCCACTACCTGATGATATGCCGGGTATTCGAGGACTTATGCATTATCGCCCTGAAACAGCCCTCCCCCTTAACCGACTCGTGGAAGTTCTTTTGCAAAGTTCATCGACTTTAAGCAAAGGAGAACGCGAGCTGATAGCTACTTATGTTTCCAATCTTAACAAGTGCAAGTTTTGCGCATCCATTCATGGAGCTATAGCAAAACATCATCTAAATGACGAGGAGATGGTCACGCAGGTTAAGAAAAATCCTGATGAGGCTTCGGTTAGTTCCAAACTTAAGGCACTGCTTAGAATTGCTGCAAAAGTGCAAAAAAGCGGTCGGGATGTTACTGAGGAAGATATCGATAACGCCCGAAAAGAAGGCGCTTCTGATATCGAAATTCATGATGCGGTACTTATTGCCGCGGCCTTTTGCATGTTTAACCGATATGTAGATGGCCTTGGAACGTACGCTCCGGATGACCAAAGTATTTATGACCAGATAGGTGCCTACCGTGCCGAGAATGGTTACCTGGCTCCCAACAATACCATTAAGTAATAATTATTTATTCCTTATTTATTATGAAAAATCAGCTGTCACTGCTATGTTTTGCAATATTCTTTTTTACGGCAAACTATTCTGTTGCCCAAACAGGATCTGTTAAAGGTCAGGTACTGGATACCAATGACCAACCTCTCCAGGGAGCCACTGTTTTGATTGACGGGACTAACCTGGGAAGTGCTACAGATTCAGAAGGTCATTACTCAATTAACGATGTTCCGGTGGGTGAACAGACTTTGATTGTCCGTTTTATCGGCTTTGCTACAGTTAAGAGAAAAATTACCATTGAGGATGGTGTTGAATTGGAAGTAAATGTCACTCTGTCTGCAGACCTTTTGGGATTGGATGAAGTGGTCGTATCCGGTACCTTCAATCCGGCCACCAAACTGGAGTCCAGTACTTCTATTACCACGCTAGACCCGCAACACATTGGCAGGCGGCTTCCCACCGGTACAGCCGATTTGCTAAATGCAGTGCCGGGTTTACAGGTAACAAGTAATTATGGAACAGTAGGGGCCGATGTTACGGTACGAGGACTTCCCCTTACCGAAAACAGCTCATTTCGTTATATCAGCCTCCAGGAAGATGGGTTGCCGGCCTTCGAAGTCCCCGGGTTATTATTCGCTTTTCCGGATGCCATGGTTCGTCACGACGAAACCGTAAACCG
>DATFLI010000246.1:0-2613 GCA_035267805.1 Balneolaceae bacterium
TTTCAAAGTACTGTCTCTAGCTCTCTATTTGGTCATTTGGAAACCCAATATAGAGGTGAAGAAGGTCACCGGTGGAATTTAGTACAGCCCCGGGCGGAAGTTAGGGCAGAAATTAACATTTCGTCGAAAAAGGAAAATCCCCAAAAAATTGAATTCAAAGGTCGGGGATACCACGATCATAATACCGGTCGTGAACCAATGCGCGAAGAATTTAAAGACTGGTACTGGGGACGGTTTCACTTCGATGATTTGACACTGGTCTATTATGTGATGAACCGTCAGAAGGGGGAACAACACCGGGCTTGGCTGATTGATAAAAAGAACGAAAGGGTGCTTGATGTTTTAGAAGATATTGAACTTCAAGACCGGCAATTGTCGCTTTTCGGATTGCATACAGCCCGAAAATTGAGTTTACATTCCCCGAATGCAGCAGTGCAGATTCAACAGTCGAAACTGTTGGATAACGGCCCGTTCTACCAGCGGTATTTGAGCGATGCCTTCCTCCGGATATCAGGGGAACAGATCGTAGAATCACAGACCGGGGTCACCGAATACATCCATCCGAGTCGCATTTATTCAAGGATTTTTTGGCCGTTCGTGGATATGCGGATTCGATATACTGCAGGAAGACCACATTGGGTTCAGCGCTCGAAGAGACTTTATCGCTGGACATGGTAATTAGTTCAGGGATTACCAAACCCGGAGTCTTTCCGGTGAGCTCGATTTTGGACGAAGGGAATGCACCTGCATGAGCTTACAAAGGAGCATAATGTTGAATCTAAAGCAACAGTTCAAACTCGGAGTCGTCAAAACCGGCTTTCTCTCTGAGTCTGGTCAGCATGTGATCGAGCATCTCTTCAAATAATTGAGTGCGTTCATTATTCGACGGAAGATTATGGAACCGGGTAGGTGGTCCGATATGCAAATGCAATTCCGGTTTATCATGTCGGATGGTATGCTGGTGAATTCCAACGGGTATAAAATCCACATCCGATAATTTGTTTGAAAGCCAGGCCAGACCGCCTTCGAAATTCATGGATGATCCCACCGGTGTAATCTTGCCTTCCGGATAAATGAACAGACTGGCATGGTCACGATCAAAGGACCGCACCGCATAACGCAAAGAAGTTATTGCCTTTCTCGGATTGTCCCGATTGATTGAAAAAGCGCCAATTTTTTGGAAGAATTTATACTGGCGCATTTGCTTATCCTCCATAAGTGCACGTGCTTGTTGGTGAAATAAAAACTCGTTGAGCAAAAAAGGAATGAGACCGTCCCACCAGGAATGATGATTCAGGTAGTATACGGTTTTGCAAACCGAGCAGGGTTCATATTCCTGTTTTAGCCAAACATTGGTAAATCGGCGTTTAAAAAGCCACCGGGTATAGATCCTAAAAACCTTAATAAAAAAAATCGATTCTTTGGCAGGAATAAAATCCACAGATATATTATTTGTTGAGAGTTATTCGACTCAATATCTTCAGGTAAAATTAGAGTTGCCAATATAAATTATCCGGGATTTCATGAATTTGCAGGCTGTTGAAGAATATGCACTGGCTCATACTACCGAGGATTCTCCGCTCATTCAGGAGCTCATAAAGACATCGGAACAAAAACTTCAATATACCGATATGCTTAGCGGCCGATTAGTGGGACGATTACTGGCCGTCATGATAAAAATATCGGGTGCAAAACGGGTGCTTGAAGTTGGCACGTTTACGGGATATTCTGCGCTAACGATGGCCGAAGCGCTGCCCAAAGATGGAGCATTATTTACATGCGAATATAATGAACGCTATGAGGCCATCGCTCGATCTTTTTTCGAAAGAAGTAAGTTGACGGATAAAATACATTTGGTGATGGGACCGGCCCTGGAAACCATCCCTAGCATCGAAGGGGTTTTCGATTTTGTTTTCCTTGATGCAGATAAGAATAATTACCCCAACTATTACGAGCTTATTTTGCCGCGTTTAAAACGAGGCGGTCTGATGGTTATCGATAATGTCCTGTGGGGGGGAGATGTGCTGGATCCCAAAGATGATAAAGCAAAATCTATTGTTCAGCTAAACGAGCAAATTGCAGGCGATCCCGCTGTTGAGCAAGTGATGCTAACCGTTAGAGATGGGGTGACGGTCGTTCGAAAAAAATAAAAAAACCTGAACCCGAGATTTCGGATTCAGGCTAAAGTCAATGATCGAATAAAATTTAGTCCTGGATTTCGATCAGCTCAATATCAAAGGTTAAATCTTTACCAGCCAGGGGATGGTTAGCGTCAAGCTTAACGTAGTCATCTTCAACGGCGGTGATTTGAACCGGAATAGCTTGTCCGTTTTGTTGTTGCATCTGAAGCTGCATACCGGGTTCCGGGTCAATATTGTCGGGCAGATCTGATTTAGAAACTTCCAATTCCAGATCTTCACGTCGAGCACCATATACATCTTTCGATTCGATAACTACGGTAGTGCTGTCTCCGACTTCCATTCCAATGACAGCCTCTTCAAATCCGGGGATCAACTGACCGTCCCCAAGTGTTAATTCCAGCGGATCTCGTTCACGGGAACTGTCTAAAACAGTTCCTGCTTCAGTTAGTTTTCCAGTGTAGTGCACTTTTAC
>DATFLI010000247.1:0-13200 GCA_035267805.1 Balneolaceae bacterium
GGTCAACAGCACTAGATTCTTTTTTAGCGGCGGGCTTGGATTCCGGTATTTCATCAATTAGTGTGCATAGAAGGTAAGCCCAATTAGTTCCAACTCCGTATAAAATACATGAAGTCTACAAAGCAACGTTTACAGGAAAAATGTGAAGAGCTAAATTTAGACAAAGTTAAACGACATATTTTTATCTGTGCCGATCAAACCGAGCCCAAATGCTGCAAAAAGGAGATCGGCCTCGAAGCGTGGGCGTACCTTAAAAAGAGACTTAAGGAATTGGAACTGGATGGGGCCGGAGGCATCTATCGAACAAAAGCCAACTGTCTTAGGATTTGTAAAAGAGGGCCTATAGCGATCGTATATCCCGAAGGGATTTGGTACCATTCTTGCCGACCTAAAGTGTTGGAAAAGATTATCCAGCAGCATTTAATCGGGGGCAAGCCGGTAAAAAAATACATGTTCGCGGAACAACCCCTGTCACCAAAATAATACGGCCGGATCTATTGCTGTGTTAAATAATCAAAACTGTTAAATTTTACATATCCTGATATTATTTACTTATTGAGGATATGGAAAGCAGACAAAAGAACATTTCGAGATGGAGACGCTGGGGCAAGCGCTTAGGTATAGCTTTGGCCGTCTTTGTCGGCTTTTTATTCCTTATTCAAATTTTATTCAGCCTCTTTGCAGAATCTTACTTAAAAGCGCAAATGGTATCAGCTGTGGAAAAGGCTCGTCCTCGAGTTAAAGCAAAGATTGCCAACCTTTCGCTTTTCACCTTAAAACGCCAGATCAAAATCGAACATATTCGAATCTGGCAGTATCCACCCGGTCCCGATTCTACACGGCGCTCGCTATCGAGCGACTCCTTATCGATTCAAAGCATAACCGTGAGGGGAATACATCTCTACCGCTTTTTCATAGATCATGCATTGATTCTAAAAAGAATACGAATCAATAAGGCAAATCTCTTTACCCATAAACATCAAAATCTGTTGAAAGGGAAAATTGGCAATCAAAGTGTGAATGCGTTTTTTTACCAACAAATTCATCCTTTTTGCGATGTTTTAAAAATACGTAATTTTGATATCCATGACCTCTCCGTATCGCTCGGTGATGTACCTTACCGAGACCCTACAATTGCAACAGTACAAAACCTCAGTATCCATTTTTCCGGTGTTAATTTGGATTCATCATGGGCTCAAAATCAATCCCCGTTACCTAGCGAAATTTATCGGGGTTCAATTGGTGGAATTCAATGGATAAACTCGCAGTTCTATCATTTTAAAACGGGGAGAATCCGGTTTTCCAGCTACGATAATAGTGTATCTGTAAATTCTATTGCCCTGGAACCGCAGATTCCTAAATACGAATTTTCCAAAACAGCAGGCCACGAAATTGATCGACTCTCTTTAAATATCAAAAACATGCTGGTGCAAAACATTAATCTTGATGCTTTGATAAACAGTAACAAATTTGCAGCCCGGTCTATCACTTTAAAAACCGGGCGATTAGATATTTTTCATAGCAAAATTCCACCCGCGGGTCCCACGACCAAGCATGTCTTCCCCCAGTTACTCTTTCAAAAGATGAAGTATCCCGTTTCCGTCGATTCGGTTATCCTTTCGGATGCCGATATTTCATATTCGGAACAGGAAAACCTGGTGCCTGATCCGGGAATCGTAACGTTTAAACATACTAATGCAACTATTATAAATCTGAATAATCGTGCTGTCTCAAATTCGGCTTCAGGCCCCATCATTATGCAGGTTTCCAGTAATATCATGGGGAGCGGTCATTTAGAAGCCCGTTTTACCTTCCCCAATAATAAATCCGGATCTCATCATATATCAGGCTCTATTGGCACTATGCCGATGAGAAAGTTGAATTCGGCAACCGAAAATATGGGTTCCGTTAAAATTGAGCGTGGACAAATTCATTCTATTAATTTCGATATGGAATTAGGGCCAACGGAATCCACAGGAACTCTAAATATGAACTATTCCGATCTTAAAATTAAAATTTTGACATTTGATGAAACTAAAAATCAAGATTCCAAACAGTTTAAATCATTATTAGCTAACACGTTTGTGGTCAAAAAAAATAATAGGCCCCCATTGCGAACGGGAACTATTTCATTTGAGCGTCTGCCGGAGAAATCTATTTTCAATTACTGGTGGAAATCGTTACTCTCTGGTCTAAAATCAAGTATAGGATTCTAGTTCTTCCTTTATGGCTACGGTTAAATCAACTCCTACGTTTAAACAAGTTCGAAATGCATATTTAAAGATCCGGGAAAAGGTTCATCGAACACCGATCTTACAAAGCCAAAAGGTTAATGAGCGTGCCGGCGGTAACTTGTTCTTTAAATGTGAAAACTTTCAAAAAGTGGGCGCTTTTAAGTTCCGTGGAGCAACGCATGCCATCGGAAACCTTTCGGATGATGAGGCGCAAAAAGGTGTTGCGACCCATTCTTCGGGCAATCATGCCCAGGCAGTGGCCCTCGCGGCAAAAATACGTGGAATTCCCGCCCATATCGTTATGCCTGAAGATGCGCCTAAAGTAAAAGTGCATGCAGTAAAAGATTATGGTGCTAAAATCATCTTTTGTGAACCGACACAAGAAGCACGGGAATCCACACTGAGAGAAGTTGTTGACAGCTCAGGTGCCACCTTTATCCATCCATACGACAATCCGGATATCATCATGGGTCAAGGCAGCGCAGCTATCGAATTACTGGAAGATCATCCGGATTTGGATATCATTCTGGCTCCTATTGGCGGCGGTGGATTGATGAGCGGGACGGCTATCGCTGCTTCAGGATTAGCCCCTAAAGCTACAGTCATCGGAGCCGAGCCGGAAGTGGCCAATGATGCGTATCTATCGTTTAAATCAGGCAAGCTTCATCCGGTTCAAAGTACCAATACAGTTGCGGATGGACTTCGAACTTCGCTCAGCAAACTGACTTTTGCCTGCATTCAAAAGCATGTCGACCGGATTATTACAGTTAAAGAAGAGGAAATTATTGAGGCCATGCGGTTTATCTGGGAGCGGATGAAAATCATTATTGAACCTTCCAGTGCTGTTCCCGTTGCGGCTGTTTTGGACAGGAAACTGGAACTGGCCGGCAAAAAAGCAGGGATTATCATCTCCGGTGGCAATATGGATTTGGATCGGCTGCCCTGGCAAGAAGAAATGTGAGAAACATTAAGTAAGGATCTCGTACTTGTAATACTATGGCCACAGAGAATATAATCATTATCGGCGGTGGCATTTCGGGAATTACCTCGGCACTTACCCTTCAGCTCCTGGGTTTTGATACCCAAATTTATACCCGACAAAGGTTTGACCTACAGAACAAAAATAAAAGTCCTGAGTTTGCCAGCCTCTTCCCTTCTGCATCCGTTATTCCACATTCAGTTTATCACGATCAACTGGAATCCATTTTTAAAAATTCCCAATCTGTTTTCTATGAATTACGGAAGCGGACTTTCCCGGGACTTACGATTCACAAACATTTCGAAATTTTTGAATTTGAACCTGATCAACCGGAGCACATTGGCTGGATGATGAACGGGCAATCTATCGATGACATAGATTCAAGATCCATCCCCAGGAAAAACACCAAACGACAATTATGGGGATGGGTTTTTGATTGCATCTTTGCCGACTGGCCGATCTACTTTCCCGCCTTGATTTCTCTCTACAAAGAATGTGGCGGCAAAATCCTCACCAAAAAATTACAACATAATGATATTGCCGGTCTTCCCGCTTCTATTATTATCAATTGCAGCGGCGCCGGGAGCCCCTTTCTGTTCGATGATCCCGCAGAAAGACAACTGTTTCTCCGAGGTCACCTGATTCAAAAGCTGCAAGCTCCGCTTATTACAAATACTGCTAATGAAATCATATCGTACAACTATACACCGGACGCATCAATCTACTCGGATCCTGAAGGGAACCCTTGCGACGTGTATTGCTATCCACGGAAAGACGGCTGGTACATCGGTGGAAGTCGCCAAGCCGGGAGATTGGATGAAAATAAAAACTGGAAGGGCTTGGAATGGAAATATGACAGCTATAAAATAGACGGTATTTCTATCCCCCGCCCGGTCGTCGACTTGAATAATGAGATTCTGGAACAGACTTTCGGACTTGGACTTAAGCTTTCTGATTCGCTACAGTCGATGCTTGGTTATCGCTACGTTCGGACTTACAAGAACGGACTGCGATTGGAAGAGGATACGGTATCCGGCAGAAAGATCATTCACAATTATGGTCACGGGGGTGCCGGTGTTGCCCTTTCCTGGGGATGCGCATTGAAAATTGCTGAAATCTTAAAATCTTCAACAGATCTCATTGCACACCTTACTGAAATATTCGATTCCAACGCTCCGTTTCAAAAGATTATCAAGGATTGTAACACCTAGGCAACAATAGTCTGTTTTTTCATCTCAATCAATTGCCATGATTCCTTACTTCAAAAAATGAAGAGAGCTTATCTACCCAAAAATCTTTTCTAACAGATCCTGAAACTTTTGCTCGGCTGCTTCCGTAACTCTCTTCTTTAAATTGTAACAAAATGTTAACGGATCGTGAGAACAAAACAACTACTTTTAGTCGTAATACTATTTTTTACAGGATTAGCCCGGGCAACTGCTCAAGCTAACTCTTATCATTATCAACTTGATTTAACAAAGGTAACCGACGATCAACTGCAGGTTGAGCTCCGACCCCCAAAAATTGCAGAAAAGACAATTCGGTTTTTTATGCCGAATATTATTCCCGGCACCTACATGGAAAGTGATTATGGGGAATTTGTATCCATCCTGAAAGCCTATAACAAGCGTGGCAAAGAACTCCCTGTTACACGTTTAGGAAAAAATGCCTGGGAAATTAAGAAAGCCAATAAAATGGCACGCCTTACCTATTGGGTCGATGACGTATACGATCTTAAAAAAGAAACAAATATTTACGGGATGTCCGGAACAAACATCGATGCAGGGAAAAACTTTGTGATTCATACTCCCGGTTTTTTCGGCTATTTCGAGAATATGAAAGAGACTCCTTTTGAAGTAAGGATCACCAAGCCGGAAAATTTCTATGGCTCTACAGGGCTCATTCCTACTATCCATACGGCAACAAACGATGTTTATCAAACGGCTGATTATGATGAGCTGATGGATTCACCAATGATGTACAACAAGCCGGATACAACGTTTATCAAAGTAGCCAATGCCCGTGTTCTGATTTCAGTATATTCTCCAAATAAGAAGGTAGAATCCAAATTTTTGGCTGATCATTACACCTCTTTGCTACGAGCTCAAGCCAAGTTTATGGGTGGCAAACTGCCTGTAAATAAATATGCTTTTATCTTCTATTTTGCTGAACCCGGATCCAAAAATCTTACCTCCGGTGCCTTAGAACATAATATTTCCAGCTTTTATTACATCAACGAAGCCCCGCAGGAGAAAATAGCGCCGCTATTGGTCGATGTAGCTTCTCACGAATTTTTCCACATTGTAACACCCCTGACGATTCATTCGGAGGAAATTGCATACTTTAATTATCAGAAACCTGAACTTTCCAAACACTTGTGGCTATACGAAGGCGTTACCGAATATGACGCTCATTTGGTGCAGGCGCAATACAATATCATTAGCCCAGAAGAATTTCTGCACCGATTAGCCGGTAAAATAAACTATTCCAAAGAGCATTTTGATGATCACCTTCCCTTTACAGAATTAAGTGAAAATGCAGCCGGAAAATACGCAGAACAATATAATAATGTATATATGAAAGGTGTGATGATCGGTGCCATGCTCGATATTGCGTTGTGGGAAGAGTCGGACAACAGATATGGGTTAGAACATATTATGAAGCAGTTGAGCCAAAAATATGGACAGCATAAGCCCTTCAAGGATGCTGAGCTTTTCGATGTCATCACTTCCATGACAAGTCCCAAAATCGGCACCTTCTTTGATCGCTATGTTTCCGGTACAGAAAGCTTGCCATACAAGCAGTATTTCGCTAAAGCCGGAGTCATCTTTGATCAGGAACCCGACCAGCATTTAGCAACTCTCGGCAAAATAAAACTTGAATTCAACACTGAACAACAAGCTTTTTCAGTTGCGGATACAACGGGTATGAATGCATTTGGGGGACAGATGGGATATCATCCCGGTGACTTGCTGATCGAACTTCGGGGACAGAATTTACAACCGGGACAGGCTAAAGAAATCATGGATGAATTTGGTCAAAATACACAGCAAGGCGATACCGTACGGGTTAAAATCAAACGTGCGGATGAAGATGGCACCTACCGCGAAATGACGTTATCAGCACCGGCAATGATCGTAACCAAACCCGGGAAATATACGCTCCGTTTCACCGAGAACCCCACTTATGAACAGTTAAAACTTCGTTATCACTGGCTTGCCATTGAAGGAACTCCGGCTCATCCGGAGGATGTCAAATCTATCGATGCCGTTATGTCTTCACTTTATGATGTAATCACCGGACCCGCCGGCAAACGCGACTGGAATCGGTTTGCTTCTCTTTTTAAACCGGATGCACGTATGGGCGCCATTGCCAAAACTAAGGAGGGGCAACTGATTTACAAATCTTTTTCACCTAAAGAGTACCGCGAACGTAATGCTCCCTTCTTCAAAAAGAGTGGTTTTTGGGAAAAAGAATTGCACAGAAAAACATTTCAGTATGGTGAGATTGCAAGCATCCAAAGTGCATATGAATCCCGTTTACAAAAAAGCGGTAAGGTTGTGGAACGTGGCATTAACAGCATTCAGCTTGTTTATGATCACGGACGCTGGTGGGTAACCAGTATTCTATGGAATTCCGAACGGGATAGTAATCCCCTGCCCCAAGCCTTTTCAGAAATGTAATTAACACTATTCCCTTATTAAAAAGCCCCGGCTTTCAAAAGTCGGGGCTTTAATTTTATTGTTTGAAGCGGTATTTAACTGGCTTTTTTCGCTTTAAAACGATTGATAACACCACCATAGAGAATAGCCTCTTTCTGTCGATCGCTAAACGAGTGCTTGACGGTGTATTTCTTATCCTTTGTCTTATTATGAATGACAATCTCATTGCCATTTTGGATGGCATCACGAATATCGTTCACAGCCAAGACATCTCCCTGATCGATATCTTCATAGTCTTCCTCATGTTCGAATTCGAGCGGTGGAATACCGAAGTTGACAAGGTTTTGCCAGCCAATACGGGCATAACTTTTAGCAATAACAGCTTTCATGCCCAAATACCGGGGTGCAATAGCGGCGTGCTCACGGCTGGAACCCTGCGCATAATTTTCGCCTGCAATGACCACATGTCCGCCGTATTCATCTTTGGCTTCCATCGCGCGATCATGGAAATTCTTGTCAACCACATCAAGAGTAAATTTGCTGATTTCAGGAATGTTACTTCGATAAGGTAACACTTCGGTTCCGGCACGAAGAATTTCGTCGGTAGAAATGTCGTCCCCCATTTTCAGGAGTACCGGCACATCAAAATCAGCCAGCTCGTCAAAGTCAGGCATCGTCGAAATATTCGGACCTTTCTTAATTTCACCCCGTTCCTCTTTAGGTTTTGGCTTCGTAAGCATTTCCGTATTAATGATAATTTCCTCGGGCTGCTTGAATTTCGGATAGGTCATATTATACAAATCTTCAAGATCACGAGGATCTGTAATCTTACCCGTCAATGCCGACGCAGATGCCGTTTCAGGACTTACCAGGAAGACCGAATCTTCGGGCGTACCCGATCGATCCGGGAAATTTCGCGGTACGGTACGCAAGCTATTTTGTCCCGTCGCCGGAGCTTGCCCCATACCGATACAACCGTTGCAACCGGCCTGGTGGATACGGGCACCGGACTGAACCAGGTTAAACATCACGTCATTTTTAACCATGTTCTCTATAATCTGACGAGAAGTCGGGTTAATATCATAAGACACATTATCGTTGACCGTTTTGCCTTTAACAATTTCAGAGGCAACCCAAAAATCCCTGTAGCCGGGATTGGCCGAAGAACCGATATATGCCTGATAAATATCCTTACCTTCCACTTCTCTTACAGGTACGACATTCCCGGGACTGCTGGGCAAAGCAATCATCGGTTCCACCTCGTCAAGTACCAGCTCTTCATACTTATCATATTCAGCGCCTTCGTCGGCAACCAGTTCCGTAAATTCATCTCCGCGGCCCTGGGTTTCCATAAAGCGATGGACTTCTCCATCAGCAGGAAATACCGTACTCGTAGCTCCCATTTCGGTTCCCATATTTGCGATTACGTGACGATCCATAGTAGAAAGATTTTTCAAACCTTCCCCAAAATACTCAATCACGTAACCGGTCGCGCCGTCAACATCAAAACGTCGCAACATCTCGAGTACCACATCTTTGGCACTTACCCAGTCCGGCAATTCACCTTTTAACTCAACACCCAAAACCTTCGGCATCTTGATGTAGAGCGGTTCACCGGCAATGGCAAAAGCTACATCCAGTCCTCCTGAACCAATCGCAAGCATTCCCATACATCCGGTAGCGGGTGTATGACTGTCGGACCCGGCCAGCGTCTTACCCGGTTTAGCAAATCGTTCGGTTTCGATGGGATGACTCACACCGTTGCCAGGACGACTGAACCACATCCCAAAACGTTCGGCCGCAGATTTAAGGAAAACGTGATCATCGGGATTTTTAAAATCCGCTTGTATCAAATTGTGATCGACATATTGGCACGACAAGTCGGTTTGGGCCTCATCCAGTTCCATAGCTTCGAGTTCCAACATCACCATGGTACCGGTGGCATCCTGCGTCAAGGTCTGATCAATTTTTAGACCAATCTCAGTACCCGGCTCCATTTCGCCATCTACCAAATGACTTTTAATTAATTTTTGCGTTACGTTAAGTGGTTGACTCATAAATATTGTTGATTTTTATTTCCGCTATAATCTTGTTTACATAAAGTTTAACGACTTCGAAATCGTTTCATAAAATACCGTTGGATAGCCGGAATCATCAAGTTAAAGCACAAAAAACACTAATTTATAAGAATTCTAAGCTAGATTGCTTAAATCTGACTTAGTTTTTAATATTTTTTTTCTTAATTAGAAGTATGTGCATGTTTTAAAATCCAAATTCTGATTTTTGGGGTTATGAATACAAGCAATCTGGTAAAGCTACTGGCAGACAATTGGGATATGAGTCAGGCTGAAACACGCCGATTGCTGGATATTATCGTTCAGACCTTCAATGAAAATATTGCCGGCGGAAATAGTTTTACCATCCCCGAATTGGGGACATTTAAAACACATACTCGTGAAAGTCGAAAATCCTACAATCCGCATTACGAGCAATATATGAAGTTACCCCCTAAGAGAGTGGTCGATTTTACTCCGAGTAAGGGATTAAAAGAAGATCTTAAACAAGTGAGAATAGAAGATGAGTGAGAAGGTAACATTTCGGGAACTCATTGATGCCATTGCTGAGGAAACGGAGAATTCCAAGCAATTTACCCATGATTTCCTTAAAGACTTTGTGGATGTTATCAATACCGGTCTAGAAGAAGACGGGAGCGTTAATATCGCCGGTTTTGGAAAATTTAACCTGAAACAGGTGGACGAACGTGATGGATATAATCCTCAGACGGAAGAGAAGATAACCATTCCTGCTCATAACAAGGTGGTTTTTAAACCTTACAAGGATCTTAGAGAACTGGTGAATGCGCCTTATGCTCATTTGGAGGCCAAACTTATTGAGCAGGAAGAGGATACACAGGACAGTGACCAAGAAGAAGTACCTGCTCCTTCAGAAACTACTCCCGAAGACGACTTTATACCAACGGCTCCTCCTACCTCACACGACCTTCTGGATCAGGAAAACGCAGACGAAGAAATCGGTAAAGAACAAGATGATCCCTTTGGATTTTCGGAATCAGCTTCTCAAATATCATCGTCATTTACTTTTGAAGAGGAATCTGTCTCTGATGATGAAGAGGATATTGTAGAATACAACACTGAATCGACTGATGTTACGGAAACCGAGGAAGAACTTGATGATTTTTTAGATCTTGGAGAACTGGAATCAGAAGATGCCGGTCAGTCAGAAGAAGTTTCTGCGGAACAGGAATCTGAAGAAGCTGATGAAACAGCCAGTGAAGAGGCTTCCCCGCAAAAGGAAATCGAATCCTTGGAGTTTAAGCCTCTTGAAACAGGGGCCGAGGATAAAGGGGAAAGTAATGAGAAGGAAGAAACAACTAATGGGGAGCATACGAAATTACCGCCAGCTCATCAGAGGAAATCACGCAAAAAAACATCAGCAGTTCCTGTTCTAATAGCAGCCATAGTCATTTTACTGTTATTTGTCGGGGGGGCTTGGTATTTGGGCTTTTTCTCTGGAAATAGAACGGTTAACCATATATCAAACAGTAGTGTCGCTAAAACGAATATGACTGCACAAAAAAAACAACCCGGACAGCAGGATAATAAAAGTCAAGCGACAGCCACACAGTCCAACAAGCAACAACAAAAGATGCAAAATAACGGCGCTAAAAAAGCGGTGCATGCCTCCCAAAAGAATGATGAAGAAATTACAGTATCAAAAGGACAAACATTGTGGAGTATTGCCCGTGCGAAATACGATAATCCTCGACTCTGGCCGTGGATTTACGACCATAATGAATCGCTGGACAACCCTAATCTGATTATTGCCGGAAATAGTCTTTCCGTTCCCCTGCCTTCGGGTCCCCAATACGGACTTACCACAAGCGATTCGGTAGAAGTGGCAAAAGGATATATCGCTACTTATAAATGGTATAAAAACCGAGGCTCTGACAGAGCCAAAAACTATCTTTGGGTAGCTAAAAAATATCACTCAGACATTCGTAATCTCACGAATATGAAGATCGATAAAGACGACTTAGCCTTTGCCAACCAAGTTCGTTAACAAAAAGAAATATTCGATTCTAACAAACAGAAATTCATAATTAAGGTATACTAACAGGAGAAATATATGATTCGTCACGTTGTCATGTGGAAACTTAAAGATGAAGCCGAAGGAGCATCCAAAGAAAAGAATGCAGAAAAAATGAAGCTCATTCTTGAGGGACTCAAAATAAGCATCGATGAAATAAAGAATGTGGAAGTAGGAATCAACATAACAGAGAGCGACGATGAAGCGGGATCTCCGCATGATGTTGTACTAATCTCAGATTTTGAAACAGAGCTGGATTACACGATGTACACCCGTAATGCCAACCACAAAAAAGCTCTGAAATTCATTAATTCGGTTATAGAGGAGCGCCACTTCGTAGATTATAAAGTGGACACTTGATCACTGACTTCTTTTTTGTAAGGGGCTATGCATTAACTCCCTATTTTCATCCTTGTTGCCGTTAATAAAAATGTAGCCTGCTTAACCAATGCCTTAAATAAGCGCCGTTGCGATGGGATTTGTGGCAAATATTCGGGATGCCACTGCACACCCATTACAAACTCGTTACCGGTATGTTCAATTGCCTGTATAATGCCGGTTTCTTCTCGCGCTACTATTTTGAGATCATCACCCAGTGTATCCACAGCCTGATGATGCAGCGCATTTACCCAACCCTGATCATAATTCAGGACTTCATATAATTTACTCGGTCGCAGTATTTCTACCTTCTTCTTAGGCCAAACACTGTTAATCTTCGGGATTTCCGAATAGAACGCCCCTATATCATTATATAATGTTCCGCCAAAATAAATATTCAGCAGTTGTGCTCCGCGACAGATACCCAATACCGGTATGCCCTTGTTCAAGGCACGATCCAGCAACTCAAGCTCAAGCTCATCCCGATTATCATTAATTTTGTGAACTTTCGTAGAAAATAGTTTTCTAACGAGATATATAACCGGGAAGAAGACAACTGTAGCCAGTCGTATGAAAAACTGCCTGATACCCGATACTTGCTGATCATTTTCAAATAACTCATCCACCAGGGAGCCGCCATATCTTTCGGGATTGATATCTGCTCCCCCACCGATGATCAGACCATGAATATTCACGGACGGCATACCGCTTTTCGGCTGTATACGGATCGCTTTACCTCCTTGCAAAAAGACGGCCATCTTCGTAAACCACCATGCCGCCGTCCCTCCCTTGTCCGGTCCAGTTATGCCAATATTTGGTTTTTTTCTACTCATCCAAATCCAACAAAATTGCTACTGTTCTTGCCCATTCCTTGCGAAATGATATCACAGTTACATCTTCCCTAAACAGGTATAACCGGCTTAGCCTTCGCAGCATTTCTTCATCCATCGTTAGCTGTTCCACTGCCAGCCATGCTTTCCATTCCTCTTTAAAATGCCATGCCGGATCATTGATACGACTGTTCGGTAACCGATAATGAAAAGCGGGGCGAGGAGAATTTTTCTCTCCTTTCAGCACAGGTTTAATCAAGTCTTCATCAAGCAGTCCAAAAATCGGCATCATATCAACCGGCCGGTTACGGGTCGGATTATCTTTGATGTAGTCAATGATAAATTTCCGTTTACCGGGATTGTAATCGGATTCCAATATTTTGTGGGTATATTTTTTGGGAAATGGATCAATAAAGGGAGAAATGCGACGCGATATATCTATATCCAACGTTTCCAACAACCAGGGATAAATGATAATAAACGACCGAAGATATTTCAGTAAAGTGGATATTTTAAGGTCAGGCGACTCAATGTTCATGTGCATCCCGAAAGCGTGAACCAGCGATGTATGAGTCCCCTCTGCTTTATTTTTCTGCAAACTTTTTCGTAATATCTCTAACTCATTCAGTTGTTGTATTGGCACCGGCGGCATCACCACCTCTAGCGGTACGACCGCCATTGCCAATTTATCCACTACGTCTCCTATCGATTTCTTGAATGACTCTTCGTTAAAGTCGAATCCCAGCTTTCCAAAAACATTCTGTTTGGCCATCTTGCGAAGAATCTTAGCATCCAACTCCACTCTGAAATCCCCAAGTTTCGTGTCCACAATTTTATAATGATAGCGATGCTCTTTTTGGAGCGAACCGCCATAAAGATCTTGAATTATTTGAGCTGCTTTTTCAATCTCGATGCCTGCAAATTCCAGCTCAAAACCGACTTTGCGAGGTTCTCCCTTTGCATTTATCACAATAGGCGGTAAAGAATATGACATTTTTCATGTTTGATGT
>DATFLI010000248.1:0-2808 GCA_035267805.1 Balneolaceae bacterium
TCACGGAATTCAGGCACCCTCCTCAAGGGGGGATAAAAACCATCTCCCTCGAGGGAATTACTCCGGCGGTCTTTCCGGAAGGTAGGGTGTCACCAAGTATGATAAGGCAGGTCACAGTACAAATTCTTAATCCATAATTTAGACTTCGACAGGCGGCTGGTTTTGCCGTCCGCCGAATGGATAAGAGCATGTCGAATATATTAAATGCGCCACAAGCGGATCCGCCTGCACTCGGATCAGGCAGCTTTGCCGGCATATTACTTTTTTCTATATCTTGGTTCAGTCGCTCTGCGGCTGAACACCGCCCGATGCTTTGCATCCTTATGGGCAATTATCAAATCAAAGAACCCCACTTGTTTACCCATCCGACCGCAGATTCATGGACAAGAGGGGAAGTAAATTCAAAAATTTTATGACTCAATAGTTATACTACTTATACAGTGTGTATTAATAATACAAGAAATAGGTGAACGGATTGTCAACTGAACAAATACGAGTTTGGGTACAGAAGATTTCGGAGTCGGACCGGGAGGCTTTTGACAGCCTTTTCCGGTGCTTGTACCCCCGGCTTGTCCGTTTTGCCTTTAAATATGTGCACAGTAAAGCGATTGCCGGCGATATCGTCCAAAATGTTTTTATCGCATTGTGGAAAAAGCGAGAGGAACTGGATCCCCGGCAGTCTGTAAAAGCATATTTGTTTCAAGCCGTGCGAAACCGCTCGCTGAATTACCTGCGAGATCATTCCAGGGAAACCATAGGGTTGGAGACTGCCGACAAAAGCCAAGCCGAATCTATGGAACATACAAATCCGCAAGAAGAAGCCGATCGTCGAATGGATTTGCTAAAGCAGTGGATCAGCGACCTTCCCGAGCGACAACGGGAGGCTTTTGAACTCAGCCGTTTTGAAGGACTCGACCACGACGAGATAGCCGACGTGATGAACGTTTCTCCAAATACGGTCAACAATCATATTGTAGCGGCCCTGAAACATTTGCGAGGTCGTTATGATCTTTATAAAAAAGAATTAAATGAGATAGGTTATGACTGACAAATCCAGACATAACGATAGGAAAGAAACCGATCTCTTTGAACAATTTCCGGCCAATGAACGAGCAAAGATGCAAGAAATCTGGGAGAAGAGTGCTAATGCCGAAATAAGAACGCCTGAGGTTACCGACCGGGATACAGAAAATGCCCTGTCTGCCGTTCATAGCCATATTAACGATTCGGAAAGTCAGCATTTTAGTAAAGGAACCGGAATTCATTTTCTATCGTGGAAATGGGTGGCTGCGGCCGCCGTGATATTACTGATCTCCGGGGCAGGCTACCTGTTCATCCCCAAAACCGTTACCGCGCCGCGCGGGAAGATGGCCTCCGTTACTCTGCCCGATGGCTCGACAGTGGAATTGAACAGTGGCAGCAACATTGAATATAACCGGCTGTTTGATATCACCAATCGGGATATTACGCTTGACGGAGAGGCATTCTTTTCAGTCGAAAAAGGAGAGGAGCATTTCATCGTCAGCGCCAACCATGCTCGCGTAGAAGTACTTGGGACAAAGTTTAACGTGCGCTCATGGAGCAATGAGCCCGGCCAACGCACGGAAGTTACGGTAACAGAAGGAGCCGTACACCTCTATCCGGCCGGTCTGCCCGATAGTTCCGTAATTATCCATCCCGGAAATCTGAGTGCGCTGTCCGCCAACATGAATAAGCCAACCGAACCCCGATCGGTGTCGCTTGAGCGCATTACCGGGTGGAGGAATCACAGGCTCACATTTAACAACCAATCGTTGCAGGTGATTTTCAACGAGCTGGAGCGGCGGTTCAATACGAAGATCCAACTGGAAGCAAAGGATGTAGCAAACGAAACGCTCACCGCCTTTTACAATAATCCTCAAAACGTAGGATCCGTCCTGAAAGATATTTGCCAGATAAAGAGACTCCGGTTTTCCAAAACCGCCCACGGATATCGGGTGTATAAATAATACCGGCTGTTGAGTAATATATATAATTAACTATTTAGTTAATGCGTGAAAAATTGGCTTATATTATTTGTTGCGTGCTTCTGACAGGGATTTGGGTGACTCCTGTCCATGCGCAGGATCAGAATAACAAACAATACTCCTTTGATTTTCGGGGGGAACCGCTCTCCGGCGTGCTGGAAGAGATTGCTACCAAAACCGGCATCGATATGGTTTATGATCCAAAAATTGTGGCCGGGGTTACCGTTTACAGCCGTATTAATAATGAAAAAATTCACCGGCTGCTTAAGGATATTCTTGCCGAAACCGAACTTGATTTCCTGACCCTTTCATCCGGGACCATCGTAATTGTTAAGAAGGTCTCCGAAGAAGCGGCCTATGGTTCTTTTGCCGGAAAAGTGGTAGACCAAAAAACGGGAGAGCCGCTGCCGGGCGCCACGATCATGCTTGCCGATGCCTCGGGCGGGACAAGTGCCGGACCTTCCGGAAGTTTTACACTTAATCACCTGATGAGCGGATCCTACAAAATCATTTTCAGTTATGTGGGATACCAGGCCGTCACCAAAACCATTCGTATCCGGCCCAATCAGCATAACCGTCAAAAGGTCGCTTTAAATCCTAAACCGGTTGATTTTACTCCCATTGTCGTAACCGATCACTTGCCCCAGTTGCCCGGACAGGAGGGCAGCGGGCATTCCGTCAATCCTGATTCTCCCTGGGAGCCGATCGGCCGAATGCAGGATGCCATCCGCAGCTTAAGCCTTTTTTCGGGTGTTCAATATGGCCTCCCGATGACGGATCTCCACCTGCAGGGCGGACAGCG
>DATFLI010000249.1:0-2488 GCA_035267805.1 Balneolaceae bacterium
GGTGTAGATATTATAGATAGTATCATTTTATGGCTATTTCCGGTTGATCTTTCTTTGTGGATTCTTCGTATTTTTTTGCTCCACCTTTACCGGGATATTTTATTTATAAAGATGAAATATCCATTAGGGCAGTGCAAGATATTTCCGAAAAATCCATTCGGCACAAAGCAGTACCACTACAGCAATGAACCATGAAGCATGCTGGTAGGGATACATAAAAGTGGTTTCCTGCTCTTTAGTTTGATCAAGCAGTCCGCGTTTGTCAAGTGTATCCCAAAATCCGGAAACAGAATCGAAAGGGGTATAAGTGCCACCGGTGTTCTCAGAAAGTTGGCGCAACAGTTTAGTATTTCGAGTGGTAGCAATATATTCCGCATTTGAACGGGCGACGGCAAACTCACCCTGCCGGGTATCTATTTGGCGACTGCCTTTTTTTGCAGTGGCCTCAAATGAATATATGCCTTCGGGCATCGAACCCAAATTTAATTGGTATTTTCCGTCGCCTTTATTATCCATCGAATAGAAACGTTTTTCCAATGAATCAGATGCTACAGAAATATCAATATTCGCATCGTTTTCAACTTCTCCACGCTCATTATTTAGATAGGCATTTATTACCACCGGCTCAGATCCCGTAAATGATCGTTGAGAAGGTTGCACATCAAGCAATTTATTTTTGGGATTGGTGGCGGTCCAGCTCACAGTGTTCAGCCAAAGCTGATCTACGTATTTACGAATTTGGGGATTTTCACTCTGTGCCATCCGGTACCAACCAAAGGCTGTAAAGAGCGATTCACGGCGGTTACCAAGCTCCTGAACGGTCAGTATGGGCTTCTGGATATCATTGCCCTGGAAAGTACTGCTTAAAAGCTTTGTAGGACCAGCTATATTGTCTAGGTGTTCGATAGGAGCCGAAATCATAGGCAGTTGCTCATAGGTAACAGCCGGAAGCTCCATAATAGGATGTCCGTCGGCGGGTACATCCGGGTGGAGAGCAACTTTTGCATAATTCCAGCGGCCGGTGATTGAAACCGGCAACGGGGCCACTTCCTGTTCAAATCGTTGGGGACTAAACAATGGCGTGGCAACTACTATCAAGGGTACTTTTTGAGCAATTTCAGAGACCATCTTTTTCAGATCTCCGGATAGACCAACTTGAGGATATCCCTGAATAATTGCCAAATTGAGTGTGTCAGGATCAATGGCAAGAGGACCTTCAACAAAGCGATTTCCTCCCAGCCACGTCCGGCTTGTCAGGTTAATATTCTGATCGCTCGACAGCAGTTTGCGTATAAATTTTACATCGGGATGAATCTCAAAAGCCAATGAAAGCACTTTCTGTTTGGCATCTTTTACATCCACCGAAAAGAGCTCGGTATTGTTGGCATCAGTCCACTCATCCGCCAGCTTTGGAATTTCAATCTTGAATTGCTGCAGCCCTTCATTTTCAAGAGGCAGCTCAAAAGTCACATCCCGGGTACTGTTGTCGATATCCGCCGATATGGTCTTCGACTCTATTATCCGATCACCCTTTTTTAACTGGACCTGGAATGATCTACCTTTAAAACCCTTGCTGGAAATGGCAGCGCTGACAGCTTGCCTGGTGTGGAGATATCCGGTGGAATTAGTTGAAACGGAACTGACAAGCACATCTTTTTGAAAGGTAGTGTCACCCAATCCAACACTGAATATCGGGATCTCAATATTCTGAGTATCAAAAACAGGATTTTGTCCTTTGGTAAAAATACCGTCGCTGAGCAACAGGGCGGCATTGGCATCCGATTGATTTTCATTAATAGCACGGATAGTCTCGGAAAGATCAGTTTGGTCGGCCTTTAAAGTCAGTTTTTTGGGAGAAGATTTTTGTGTCTTATTGCCAATGGCAAAAAACTGAAAATGTACGCGAGAAGAATCTCCGAAGTTTAGCTCTTGCAATACATTATGGTAACTTTTACTGCCTTGATAATCGGCCTTTTCAATAGCGGTGCTGGCCGAATTATCAAGCATCACCAGTATATTTGGCTTTTGGTAAAAGTAGGTTTCTTTTTTAAAAAAGGGATTGAGCAGCAGGACCAGTAAAATGAAGAATACAGCTGAACGAAAAGCGATCAACAGGTAGCGAAATGTTTTGCGAATGCCGGTTATCTTGTGGTATGACCACCACGCAAGAGCGGTTGTCCCGGCAAAGATCAGCAAGAACAGCCAGGGCGGTAGAGAAGAATCAAATCCTTGAAAGATGAAATCCACAATGGTGAAGGCTTACATTTCGTCAAGCAGCATTTCAATCAATTTATCCGGCGTAAGGCCTTCAGCTTCAGCGGCATAGTTGTTAACAATGCGATGTCGAAGCACAGGTTTGGCCAGTGCACGGATGTCCTCTTCAGATACATTATAACGGCCTCGTGTGAGTGCTCGTGCCTTGCCTCCCAAAATAAGGTATCGCGAAGTGCGCGGTCCGGCACCCCTGCTCAGATATTTCTTTATGAAG
>DATFLI010000250.1:0-5922 GCA_035267805.1 Balneolaceae bacterium
GATGCCGTGATGCTTCGTCCCGGTTACGCAATTGAGTACGACTATTTTCCTCCGTACCAAATCCGCAGGAGTATGGAAACCAAGATTACGAAAGGACTCTTTTTTGCCGGGCAGATCAACGGAACCACCGGTTATGAAGAAGCCGGTTGCCAGGGCTTGATGGCCGGTATTAATGCGGCGCGAAAAGTACAGGGCGAAGAGGAATTTGTGCTTAAACGATCCGAAGGATATATCGGCGTGCTTATTGATGATCTTATTACAAAAGGTACCGAAGAGCCGTACCGTATGTTCACTTCCCGGGCCGAACATCGTATTTTGTTGCGGCAGGATAATGCGGATCTTCGGCTCACCGAGTTGGGTCATAAAATTGGTTTGGCTTCGGATGAGCGATATGAAAAATATAAAGTCAAAAACGAAGCCATCGATCAAATTCATGATCTCTTTTCGGACTACACGGTGTATCCCCAAAAGATGGATCCCATGCTCAAAGAGAATGATACTTCAACACTCAATCAGCCGGTAAAAGCCAAAAGCCTGATCCCACGTCCCGAACTCTCTATCTTTAATATCATGGAAGCGGATCCAGAGCTTAAAGAAAAAGCACTCGAAATAACGACCGATGATCTCGTTTTTGAGCAAGTTCAAATACAGATCAAATATGCCGGCTACATAGAGAAGGAATTTGAAATGGTTAAAGAAATGAAAAAGCAGGAAGATACTTTGATTCCCGACTCTATTGATTACGGCAAGATCAACAGTCTTTCTAACGAAGGTCAACAAAAAATGGATCGTATTCGTCCCGAAACCCTCGGGCAGGCAAGCCGTATCAGCGGCGTCTCCCCCAGCGATGTTTCGGTATTGATGGTCTATTTGAAGAACTGACCAGAGGCTCATATTCAGTACACCCGGTAATAAATTTCGACCTTCTGAATTCTATCATCTGCATCTTTTTAGTTCACCGACGTTTCACGTGAAACAATTCAATATGCACAAAATCAAAACTCACCATGTTTCACGTGAAACATTTACGAAGGTTGATGAACTCGTTTCTGAATACCGGGAAAGGCTGGAATCCTATCTTGACCAACTGTTATGGTGGAATAAACGCGTCAATCTGGTGAGCCGGAATGTTTCACGTGAAACAATTCGGGAACATATACGCCACTCCCTGGTTCTGTCTCAATTTGAGGCATTTAAATCTGCGGAATTGGTTGTAGATGCCGGGACCGGCGGAGGGCTCCCGGGCCTTCCCTTGGCAATAACCCATCCCAAAAAACATTTTGTACTGAATGATTTGGTAACTAAAAAGTGCCTGGCCATGAAGCAAATAGCGCAAAAATTAAGGCTCACAAACCTGGGAATTATTGACGGGTCCATCGAAGATTTTGAGCAGGATCATCCCTTCCTTTTGATTTCAAAACACGCGTTCAAAATCAACGAGCTCTACCGGATGACGGCCTCCCTCCCATGGAAAAACATGGTCCTTTACAAGGGGGATAACTTTGAAAAGGAACTGGAGGGAATTGAAAAATCGCTTCAGGTCGATAGTTATGATTTGTCGGAAGAGTCGGAATTTTACCAAGGGAAAGCACTGGTATTCGTGAGCCGAAGCGACGGCTAAAAATGGAATAAACAGTGACGCTTACCTCCCATTCAAAAAAACGACTTTTATTACCTAACTATTGGACGCTTGGTATGCAGTGATGAAATCCAATTTGCATCGCATTAGGCCTTCCAAATATTTTATTACCTTCTCTCTTGGTTGCCGAATAATCGCAATATTAATCAGCCCATAATTTCAGATCTTTAATGCAATTTTATGTCAATCTTGAACCTCTATTAGCATCTGAAATTCTCTTCCGGTTGTATAAAATAGAGAACCTGAAATAAATTCAGGATGACACAATAGGTGTAGATAGTATTTTATAACTTAATCCTTTAGACAAAAGAACCTTAACAAAAGAAGTCTTCTAAATGAACAGCTCCGAGCGAAGAATGAAGCTCATCCTCATGCTTCAACAAGCCAACCGAAGAATTACCGTCGACAAAATAGCAGAGAAATTTGATGTGAGTCGCCGGACGGTTTTTCGGGATTTTAATGCTCTTTCGGAAATGAACGTGCCCGTCACCTGGGATAAATATCATGGGTACGGAATTATGCAGGGCTATAAAATTCCGCCCCTGATGTTTACTTCCAAAGAGCTGGCAACCGTTATGGTGGGACTCAATTTTGTAAAGTCTCAGGTAGATAAAAAATTGGTCAGCGATGCCGAAGGGGTTGAGCTAAAAATAAAGGAGGTGTTACCGGAAGAGCTTTTGGAATTCACGGAGTCACTGGGCGAACGAACGGTCGTTGACCCCTACCTGAATTTCGGTGCCCAAAAAATGGAGGGCGGAGATTGGTATGTCATCAGTTCGGCCATCTCCGAAAACAAGTCAATTAAATTTCAGTACCGGTCAAAATCTGACGAAGAAATTTCAAGCCGAAAAATCGACCCCTATCTTTTGGTTTTTTATCGCGACCATTGGAATGTGATCGGTCATTCCCAAAAACGAGATGCTATCCGAAATTTTGTACTCGATCGCATGTCTGATATCCAAATTTTGGATGAAGAGTTCGTGCCTTACGGGCAAATCGACATAGAGGGACTTATTTTCCGTTCTGACGAGAGTTCCCATCGAATAAGGGTTAATGTATATGAATCGGCTTTGAAGCGATTTCAGGCCAATCTGCCGACTAAAATAATTAAGAAATCAGAAGAAAAACCTAATTTATTTCGGATAGAATTTTTCTTTGATAATATGGATTTTATCAATGAATGGTTAATGCAATTTCCGAAAGAAGTTAAATTGATCGGTCCTGATATTTTAAAAGAAAAAAGAAAAAAACTATTGAATGAAATGATAGAAAATATAAATTGATATTATGATACAAAGAAGAACGGTTGCTATCATTGGTACGGGAAATGTTGGAGTTGCCGCTGCTTACGCTCTTTTCAATCAGCGTATTGCCAGTGAAATTATTTTAGTAGATTTAAATAAAGATCGGGCCGAGGGCGAAGCGATGGATTTGATGCATGGCCAGCTTTTGGTGGGTAACGTAAAAGTTCGGGCGGGGACGTACGAAGATTTAAAAGATGCGCAAGTTGTGGTCGTCACTGCCGGGGTGGGACAAAAATCACCGGACGAATCCAGGCTGGAATTGCTCAACAGAAATGCCGCTGTCTTCAAAACTATCATTTCTGAACTCGACCGGTACGCCCCCAATGCCATTCTCATCATTGCCACCAACCCGGTGGATATCCTGACCTATGTGACACAAAAATTGAGCAGCCGGAATCCTCAGCGAATCATCGGTACCGGCACCCTTTTGGATACAGCCCGTTTCCGATCGTTGCTTGGCCGGTATTATGATATCGATCCGCGTTCGGTTCATGCATATATCCTTGGAGAACATGGGGACTCGGAAGTACCCATTTGGAGCCAGGCCAATATTGGGGGTAAACCCATTGTTCATAATACTATTATGGACAAACCCTACAACCGCGAAGCCCTGGAACAACTTTATGAAGAATCCAAAAATGCGGCCTACGAAATTATCAAGCGAAAGGGTTTTACCAATTCGGCAATAGGGGTTGTCATTGCCCGTATTGTAGAAGGTATCCTGGAAGATGAGAAAAGTGTCATCCCGGTAAGCGTTTACTGGGATGGTCATTACGACATCGATGATGTGTGCATGAGCATACAAAGCGTAGTGGGAATCGAAGGCGTAAAATATTGCGTAACCCCCGAGCTTAACGATGATGAAATCCTGGGATTAGAAAAATCAGCAAAGGTCTTACAACAAAGTCTTGCAGGCATCAAATTGGCGTAGCTGTAAAAATAGTTTATCGTAAATTTATATTTTTATCTATCCTATTGTTTATATTGATCTTATAAATATAACATAGGTTAAATGCTATGTCTTATTCCCAAAAGCTAAAGCGCACATTCGAACGAAACCGCAAAGCACTCTCACTTAAACCCTCATTTGGCCAATATACGACGGTCACCAAAATCAGTCTCCGTGATGGGACAACCTGCGAGGTGGAACACGGTGACTGGAAGTTCATTTGTGATGTAGGAACGGATCAGGGCGGCAATGATGCAGGTCCGGGGCCAAGTGTTCTCCAGCGGGCGGCGCTCGGCAGCTGTCTGGCTATAGGCTATTCCACATGGGCAGCAGTTCTGGATATTCCAATACATTCGTTGAAGGTGGAAGTTGAGGCAGAGGTTGATGCCCGGGGACAATTTGATTTGGAAGACAGACCTCCGGGATATAAAAGTCTTAGCTATCGCGTATCAATTGATAGTCCTGCATCTCGAGAAGAAATCCTGCGCATGCTCGACAAGGCGGATGCCTGCAGTCCCGTACTGGATGATTTCACCCGCCCGCTCGAAGTGAATCGTAAGGTACAAATAACCGCATCTTCACAACCAATGAAGGAAGAATCATGAAACCGGATCTACAACGACGCGTTCAGCGTTACGGCTGGGATAAAGCCGCTGATTTTTATGAAGCCTCCTGGCAACGCCAGCTCAAACCCGCCCAAGACTGGATGCTTGATATTGCCGACCTCCAACCCGGAGAAAAAGTGTTAGATGTGGCCTGCGGGACCGGCCTTATTACTTTTCCCGCGTCCCAAAAAATCGGGCCCAGTGGACAGATCGTAGCTACAGATATTTCGGATGGTATGATTGCCATTGCCGCCCAAACTGCCCGCAAGCTGCAGATTAATAATATTTCTTTTGCCCGGATGGATGCCGAAGCCCTGGACATTCCGGACAATAGCTTCGATGTTGTACTTTGTGCTCTGGGTATTATGTACGTCCCCGATCCCGTTCAGATGTTGAGGGAAATAAACAGGGTTTTAAAATCCGGTGGACGGACAATCGTATTAACCTGGGGCGCTCGTAAAAATTGCGGCTGGGCAGAAATATTTCCTATTGTTGATCGCCGGGTAAAGTCAGATGTGTGCCCGTTATTTTTTCAGCAGGGAACCGGCCAAACGCTGGCTTATACTTTCAAGACCGCGGGGCTGGGGCATATTGAAACCCAGCGTCTGTCCTACACTATCGAATATAGTACCGACAAAGAAGCATGCCTTGCAGCCTTCGCCGGAGGACCGGTTTCCCTGGCCTATAATAAGTTTGATGATCAAACCAAAGCCGAAGCCCATGCCGAGTATATTGCTTCTATCAAATCCTTCTGGGATGGAGGAAAGTTTCAAATACCCGGCGAATTTGTGACGGCACGGGGTTACAAAAGCGAATAATATTTAAAACTTATACGTCACGCTAATGAGAATACGCCGAGGCAGAATTCCCAGGCCCGTTGTATAGGGCGTTGTATTAACCGTACCGGCATTTGAACCCGAGGTCACCAGCACATCGGCCGTACCATTATTATTAACATTCAGCACATCTTCACCGGTACGTGACGCCATCAGAGTAATGGCCTGAGTATCAAACAAATTTGTCCCCTGAACCCCGATTTTAAATTGGTCGAACGACAAACCAATACCCGCCTTCGCTTCACCATAGCCGGGAACCGTAATAGTATTAGGTCGATTGGCCATACGCTTCCCCGTGTAACGGTAATTACCAAAAAAATTGAAGCGGTGATACGAATACGAAGCCGTAAAATCAGCCAGCAATCGAACGGCATCGTTAAGTTGGTTTCCGGAATAATCCCGTTTTTGGGTTCCGCTATACTGGTTATTGCCCGGCACAAAGAATTGATATTCAAATTTTGTAAACCGAGGATCCTGAACAGTAGAAATCAGTCGCAATTCCAGTCCTTGTAGCGGGCGTGCCACAGCATCTATTTCAGCACCAAAAGTGCGAGTGTCTCCGGGAATAGGCAAAAATGCAAAACTCCCG
>DATFLI010000251.1:0-22265 GCA_035267805.1 Balneolaceae bacterium
CGATCTATTCGGTAATTATGTTTGCTACATTGGCATTTATCTATTTCACTCCGGTCCACGAAGAGCGCCATGAGGATGCCCAACCGGCCTCGTTTAAATCCTGTTTTGAGTTACTGTTCAAGAACCGATACGTAATGCTGATGGTTATCGGAATTTTTCTGTATGTAGGTGCAGAAGTTTGCATGAGTGCACGCCTGCCAAACTACCTGCAACATGTCTTTAATTTTAACCTGAAGAAGCTGGGGCTGTTTGGTACGCTATTTTTCTTTACCTTCTTGATGATCGGTCGTTTTTTAGGCGGGGTAATTTTGAATTGGATTGCCCCGAAGAAATTCTTGATTGCAACCTCGGCCATAGCGGTATTGGCGATTGTGGGATTGTACCTGGCACCGACGCAGATTATAGGTTTTGTGACAATCTCGATAATAGGGTTGACGTTTGCCAATGTGTTTCCGCTTATTTTTTCAATTACTGTTGATGAATTGCCAGAGCGAAGCAACGAAATCTCAGGACTGATGATTACGGCAATTATTGGGGGAGCATTGGTGCCGCTGGTCTTTGGTGCTGTGGCCGACGCTTTCACCTTGATGGCGGGATTTATTGTGCCGTTGGTTTGTATCTTATATGTGCTATTTGTGGCCATCAAAACAGTAGCTACTACTGCTTCTACGAACACTGTTGCATAATTGGCAAAAGAACGTTTAAAATTTTGAAGCTACATGAATATATTTGATGATCAGCGTATTGTATTAACTCTTGATGCGGGAGGCACCAATTTTGTTTTTTCCGCCCTGCGCGGAGGGGAGGAGGTTGTAGATCCGGTCTCGCTTCCCGCATATGCGGATAATCTCGATAAGAGCCTGAAAAATATCATCGTTGGATTTGAGGAAGTGCGTGATAAAGTTTCCGGGAATCCTGTTGCTATCAGTTTCGCCTTCCCCGGTCCTGCTGATTATCCCGCTGGAATTATCGATAATGTCGGAAATTTACCCGCTTATGCAGGAGGCGTTGCGCTGGGACCTATGTTGGAAGATAAGTTTGATTTACCGGTGTTTATCAATAATGATGGAGACCTGTTTGCCTACGGTGAAGCGATGGCCGGCTTGTTGCCGGAAGTTAATCGAACGCTGAAAGAGAAGAACATCCCTAAAAAATATAAAAATTTATTCGGTGTAACCATTGGGACCGGTTTTGGTGGCGGGATTGTCATTAATAATCAACTTGCACGGGGTGACAATTCAGCTTCTGGTGAAATTTGGATTACACGTAATTTTGAAGATGATCGCCTTACTGCAGAAGAAGGAGTTAGTATTAGAGCTATCTTGCAGGCATATCGTGAAAATGTTTCTGACATAAAAGAAGAGTTATCACCAAAAGACATTTATGATATTGCGAAAGGCAATAAAAAAGGAGATCAGAAAGCCGCTATCTACGCATTTGAAAAAATGGGTTCGGTGCTCGGAGAAGCATTGGCAAATGCAATCACCCTGATTGATGGCGTTATGGTGATTGGCGGTGGCATAAGTGGAGCCTATGAATTGTTTATGCCCACTATTATGGAGCAGCTAAATGGCAAAAATATTATGGGATATGGTGATAAGCCTTTATCCCGATTAGTTGCCAATGTTTATAATTTGGAAGACGAGCAGTCTGCTGAAGAATTTTATCATTTTGAGAGCAAAGAGATAACGGTTCCTTTTTCCAATCGAAAAATTCCTTATGTGCCTGAAACACGGTTGCCGATTGGGATTTCGCGATTGGGAACGAGCGAAGCAACCGCCTTGGGTGCTTACGCGTTTGCCCTGAATAATTTGTGAGAAGACCTTGCAAAACTGCTCTCTTGCTCAAAATTTGTTTTCTTGAAGCCTTTCATTAGTAATCCTATTCAGAGTTTCTATCGGTTTTTTTCCGATCTGTTTATAATGCCCGGATAAGGGAGAACCCCAGATTTTTTATAGGACGGGTTGCCAACCCGTCCTAGCTTAAGCCATTTTTAAACATTAGTGCACTTTCAGGTCAAATTCTTTCGGCGGCTGTGCATGCTTTAGATTTTTTACGAAGTAATCCCAGCGCCGGCGTGTCATATAAGGATTGAAATAAAAGCCATGGCTCCAGTTGGGCAACATGATTAAATCGAAATCCTTGTTAGCTCTTTCTAAAGCTCTGACCATCAGCATAGTATTGGTTGGTGGCACATTTGTATCCATCGTTCCATGGGCCAGCAGTAGTTTTCCTTTCAGATTACCGGCCAGCAGTTCGTTTGCCTGGTTATCGTAGTTGGTGGAATCTTTGCCATACGTTTTGAGGAGTCCCTGCCATTTTTCGGCCCAAGCGTCTTCGTAATTTCGGTTATCATGGTTACCGGCTTCCGAAACAGCTACCTTGTAAAAATCAGGATAAGCCAAGATGGCCCGTGTTGATTCAAATCCACCGCCGGAGTGCCCCCAGATGCCCACGCGGTTCAGGTCCATCCATGGGCGCGTTTTGGCCAGTTCTTTGATCGTGGCAATTTGGTCCGGGATCCCATTATCTCCCATATCACCATAGTAATAAGCGTGGAAAGATTTGGAACGTCCGGGTGTACCCATAGCATCTACTTCTACGACGATGAAGCCGAGTTCGGCAAGGGATTGTTTGTCCATCCTTGCTGCTCGGAACGATCGACTGCCCACACTACCGGTTTGCGGACCGGGATACACATAATTGAGCACCGGATATGATTTATTGGGATCAAAATTCGTGGGCTTGAAAATCATTCCATATAGATCAGTCTTGCCGTCACGAGCCTTCGTTGAAAAGGGAACCGGCGGCTGCCATCCCATCGCCTTTAGATCAGAGATATTCGCCTCGTCCAGGGTCATAAGCTTTTTGCCTTTCATATTTCGGATCACCGAAACAGGCGGTGTAGTGGCGGTGGAGTACGTATCTACAAAATAGTTGCCATTGTCCGAAATTGTGATTGTGTGATTTGCTTGCTCCGGGCTAAGCAGTTTGAGGTTTTTTCCGCTGAAATCGACGCTGTACAGGTAGTGGTAATAGGGATTTCCGGGCTCGCGGCATGACCCGGTAAAATAAATTTTGCGATTCTTCTTGTCGATGTAACGCACCTGCAATACATTCCAATCACCTTTGGTAATTTGGTGTTTAAGCTCACCGGTCTTCAGATTATAGAGGTACAAATGTCCCCAGTTACTGCGCTCGGAGAACCAAAGTACCTCGTTACTTTTGGGTAATACGTGCCAGTTAATTTTGTCATTACCCGACTCAAAAAAGGTGTCGGTATCCTCATGCAAAACCTTGTGAACTTCACCGGTTTCCGGATCGGTCATTTTCAGGGTGACGTGCTGGTAGTTGCGTGAAACAGAAACGAAAGCCAGCTGGTCGCTGTCAGGACTCCATTCGGTATCCAGAAAAGTACCGTCATAGCTTGCGATGTGATCAGTAATGGTCGAGCGCTGGGGATCAGGATCCATCTTTAAGCGAACGACATGAGGTTTGGGTTCAAGATTAATAATTACCCGCTGGATAGTAAAGATCGTACTATCACCCGCCATAGGATAATTCCATTCCTCCAGCTTCGGGTGACCTACTTTTGTTGATGTCAGATACATCTTTTTAACGCCCCGGGCATCTTGTTGAAAGGTAGCAATACGCTTAGAGTCTGGCGACCAGCGAAGTACCGGCTTCTTGCGTTTGATCCAGCCGGCATTGTTGGTTCCATACCCAAAATTCTTTTTGCCATCATGGGTTAGCTGAGTCAGTTCTCCCGTTTTAACATTGCGCATCCAGAGATTGTAATCTTTAATAAATACTGCTTTTGTACCATCCGGGGACATAAATTCCTGTCGTGCCGGCACCGGACCGTGATGTTCTTTCTTCTTGCAACTGTAATCATTCAAGTTGCAGCTATAATTGGTGCCGTGAACACTGAATTCCAGCCTGTTCCCATTATCGGCAAAACTAACGCCCCTTATCGGCAAATGCATCGGATCATAGGATTTTCCTCTCATCTTCGAAAGCGTCGATGCTAATTTGTCCTGATCAAAAGCCGCCGTTGTCTTTTGGGTTTTGGGATTGGCAATGAGGAAGTTGACTCCGTTGGCTATCCTGTCCCGGTAAAACAGACTGCCGTCGTTTAGCCAGGCAGCATCGGAAATCACATTTTTAATCAGCGAATCGGTATAGGCCGGTAAAAAATGTTCAGCCCGTTCGTAATCCTTTTTGGTGACGGAACTTTGTTGGGCGGTACAGGTGATAGCTGCGAAAAGGAGAAATGTGCTTAAGAGAAGTTTCTTTCGGAGATGTGAGATCATAGCGAGTCTTTTTATTTAAATGGTAAATCCAGCATTGCCATACACTTTGGACAGAGCAATGCTAACATAAAGCCTGACCACTATCCTCTTATAACATTATGGGGAATTAGGGCCGAATTTTTTTTAAAATCTGTGCTAAATCTACAGAATTTTTTGGAGAATCCTATTTTCGGGATATGCTAATATTTAAGATCTCGATCCGGTACAGATTGGGTAGATGCCAAAATTCTGCTATCTTCAATCAATAAAAAATAAAACAGTAGGTCAGTGAGAATTAGCATACCCGATCTTTATAAGAATCTATCCGAAAGTATAGAAGCACTCAAAAAAGATAAGTCCTCTGTAACCGATGCCCGATCGATTGTAGAAGGAGCGCTTAACCGAGATGAACCGATGTATGGAATCAATACGGGTTTTGGGGCACTAGCCAACAAGAGGGTCAATGAAAAAGAATTGAAGCAGCTTCAGCGTAATTTAATACTCTCCCATTCGGTGGGGGTTGGAGATCTTATCCCCAAAGAGATTTCCCGATTGATGCTACAAATAAAAATTCATTCGTTGGGATTAGGTAATTCCGGGATTTCCGAAGAGACCTTTGACCGGCTGATTTATTTTGTTGATCATGATCTGATTCCGGCAATGCCCGAAAAAGGGAGTGTCGGTGCATCCGGTGATTTGGCACCACTGGCTCATATGTCGTTGCCCTTGTTGGGACTCGGTTACTTCTGGAATGCTAAGGGTACGGATGTTACTCCGGCTGAAAGGATATTGAAAGAACACGGTTTGAAAGCGTTGGAGCTTCAGCCCAAGGATGGTTTGTCATTGATTAATGGAACACAATTGATGAGTGCATATGGGGCCTATGTGTTGGAGAAGTCCTTGAGTTTGATTAAAGCCGCGGACTTGATAGCGGCAATGAGTCTTGAGGCCTTGCAGGGCAGTATCAAGCCGTTTGACGAGCGTATTCACGAAATTCGACCTCATAAAGGTCAGCAGGAAGTTGCCCGGAATGTTCGGGAGTTACTGGTAGAGAGTGAGATTCTGGAATCGCACCGGAACTGCGGCAAGGTACAGGATCCGTATTGCCTGCGGTGCGTGCCACAGGTCCACGGAGCAGCACGTGATGGATTACGATATTGCCGAGGCGTGATACAGACCGAGCTTAATTCGGTGACCGACAATCCACTCGTTTTTGAAAATGGTGATATTATCAGCGGGGGTAACTTTCATGGAGAGCCGCTGGCGTTGGCCTTGGATCATGCCAAGATTGCTCTTTCAGAGTTTGCCAGTATTTCCGAGCGTAGGACCTATTTGCTGCTGGAAGGCCACGATGGATTGCCGAAGCTGTTGATGGAAGAGACGGGTATTAATTCCGGGTTTATGATTCCTCAATATACGGCTGCAGCTTTGGTGTCGGAAAACAAGGTGTTGAGCCATCCTTCTTCCGTTGATTCTATCCCCACAAGCCTGGGACAGGAAGACCATGTGAGTATGGGTAGTATCAGTGCACTGAAGTTATTGGAAGTGTTTGAGAATGTTGAACAGGTACTGGCTATTGAGCTTTTTACGGCTGCCCAGGCGCTGGATTTCCGCAAGCCGTTAAAACCGGGTCGCGGCGTGGAAATCGCCCATAAATTTATTCGGGATTCCATCCCGCATTCCAACGTGGATCATTATTTTAAGGATGATATCAATAAAGCCGTAGAATTATTGCAAGATCGCAGTATGATTGAAACAGTAGAAGATGAATTGGTAGAAATGATATAAAGGGAGAGTAATGCCTCTAATAAAAAATATAGGCTATTTAGCGACTTGCGAGGAGGAAGGTAGACAGGAAAATATCCATCCCATAAAAAATGCGGCAGTAGTTTGGCAAAATGACACGATTCGATGGGTGGGTAAGGAAACTGATTTGCCCGGGAAATATGTGGATGAAAAAGAATATGATGCCAACGGCAAAATGGTAATCCCCGGTCTGGTGGATTGCCATACGCACCTGGTTTTTGGCGGATGGCGGCCCCAAGAGTTTGCCATGCGGGTTCGAGGCAAGAGCTACCTGGAAATTGCCAAAGCCGGCGGAGGTATCCTTTCCACCGTAAAAGCAACACGCGCGGCATCTGAAGAAGAGCTTTATGAGAGGGCTCTCAGCTTTCTACAAGAGATGGCAAAACTTGGTATGACGACTGTGGAGTGCAAAAGCGGGTATGGATTATCGCTGGAAGACGAGTTGAAAATCTTGCGTGTTTATAAGCGACTGGCGCAGAACCAGCCTATGCATATAGTTTCTACTTTTTTGGGAGCCCATACGATTCCTCCCGAATTTAAAGATGACCGGGAAGGGTATATCCAGCTGATTATCGAGGAAATGATTCCCACTGTTTCCGAGCTGGGACTGGCAGAATTTTGTGATGTCTTTACCGAGGATTCTGCTTTCAATGTTGAGGAATCCCGCCGAATATTTATAGCTGCTAAAAAATCCGGTTTGACACCTAAATTACACGCTGATCAGCTGACTTCGTGCGGCGGTGCGGAGCTCGCAGCAGAGGTGGATGCGGCAAGTGCTGATCACCTGGAAAAAATTTCGGATAAAGGTATTGAAGCTATGGCAGCAGCAGGGGTAATCGGCGTTACGCTCCCTTTGGCATCTTTGTATACGCAAGAAGAACCCTTAAATTGTCGAAAACTAGTTGATGGAGGAGTGGAAGTTGCTGTGGCAACGGATTTTAATCCCGGTTCGGCGCCTACCTACGATTTGCCACTGGCCATGATGTTGGCCTGCAACCAGGGACGATTGACACCGGCGGAGACTTTAAAGGGCGCGACAATTTATGCGGCAAAAGCTATTCATAGAGATGAAAAGATTGGTTCGGTCGAAGTGGGAAAATCAGCCGATTTTGCCGTTGTGGATGCGCCGAATCCGGATTTTTGGATGTATCACTTTAGGGGAGGGTGCATAGAAAAATCATTTGTCAGGGGAAGAAAGGCTGTTTAGAGAGCCCTGCCTTATTAATATTTGTTTAAAACTTTTATCCCAACCGGCTCGTCATTACTAATGTATGGTTTGTAATATGCTATCCTTTGGTAGCATCAAGTTGGTAACTCCGGGAGCAAGTACATGAACGATGCACAACTGGTGAAAAATTTTAGAAAGGGTGATATCGAGGCGTTTAACTGCCTTGTCGATCGCTGGCAGCAACGTATCCATCGTTTCGCATTTCGCTACTTCGCAAGTCATGATGAGGCTATGGAGATTACCCAAAAGACGTTTATCAAAGTCTACAAAAAGCTACATACCCTTGAGGACGCGGATAAGTTTTCATCCTGGATTTACCGGATTGCCAACAACTTGTGTCTGGATGAAAGCAAGCGTGCCGGGCGACGACGATCGGCTTCTATGGAGGCGTTGACCGAACATCCCGTGGCGGAGCAGCTGGCAGCCAACCCTGATCGGCAGGTCCAGCACGATGAGCTCGGATCAATCCTGCAGCTGGCGTTGAACCAGCTACCGGCCGAACAACGCATCGTGATTATCATGAAAGAATACCAGGAACTAAAATTCCGGGAGATTGCCGAAATCCTGGATGAGCCTGAAAACACCGTCAAATCACGCTTGTATTATGGACTAAAGAAATTGCGACAACTTTTTGAACAATGGAATATCGAATTGGAGGCTTTACATCATGAATGATCAACTGGCACGATCTCTGTTTATGGATTATCTCTATAATGAGATTTCTGAGGAAGAGAAATTAAATCTGGAATCATATTTGGAAGACCATCCCAAGCTGAAAAATGAATTGGATCAGTTGCGTAAGACACGCTCGCTTTTGCAGAAAATGCCGGAAGTGGATCCTGCCAAGAAACTGCTGGTGATGGAACCCCGGAAACGATCCTTCTCACAGTGGTGGCATGAAGCCGGCAATCTTCTTCCCCGGTCTTTCTTTGGCAAAGCCAGTTTTGCTGTGGCTGCCTGCCTGATTTTGTTACTGATTGTAGGATCATTGACAAAGTTTCATATAGAAACGTCAAGTAATGGGATTGCCATCAGCATGGGTTATAGCCCTACCGTGAATAATGGCATATCTGCACAACAGGCCAGTGCGTTGGTGAAGCAAATACACCGGGAAAATGCGGCGATGCTTTCTAAGTATGCCAGACAAATCGATCAACAAAATAAAGAGCAATTGAAGCAGGTGGTCAATTATTTTGATCAAAAGCGTATGCAGGATTTACAGCTCGTCGATCAAACGCTGGATGAGCTGCAGCAGAATACCAATTACAAATTGCATCAGACCAATCAGTACCTGGGGCAAGTGCTGCAAACCGTGAGTCTTAAGAATAACAACAACTAACAGGATTTGAATATGAAAGCTTTATCGAAAATTAATTCATTTATTTTTGTACTTGTATTGATCGTGGGATTACAACCCCTTGTGGCACAGCAATCTGATATTGATAACAACCGCATGAACAGGGACATCAATATTATGGAAAATGTGCTCAAGGAAATGTTTAAGACGCAATTGAATACGGGAAACAAAAAAGTTCGTGTGATATCTGGTTCTCACTTTTATTTCAGTGGAAGCGGAGATATCAGCGGAACCTATTTGCCCGGCTATGGTGTCATTTTTACTATTCCCGGCAACCAATCGATGATTACCAGCTTTAGTAGCGATGATCATCAATTTTCATACAGTTTTGCGTATGGAGACGGTAAGGATGGAGAGGCTATTTCAGAGGCGTCTATAACAGATCGAATCTCGGAATTTCTAAGGGAATATGGTTCTACTATTGGCCAACTTACCGGTTCAGATAAGGTAATGGTCATTTATAACGCCGGAGATAGCGGCCCTGAAATTGCTTTTTTAGATTCGGATACAAATAAGAAACGAAATACCATTCCGACCATTTCAGTGATGGTCAAAGAAAGTGATTTGCAAGCTTATCGAAAAGGAAAAATTAATGCCAATACATTTAATGATCGTTTAAGTGTCAACAAGGTCACTGCGGACAAAAGGGGTCATCGCGATTTAAAGATCATGGCTAACATATTGGAGACTGCTTTTAAAAATAATGACCAAGAATCATTCGGTATAATGGGCTCAGTTGATTACCTGAAGCTGGATAATTTTGGTGCGCTGTTCTCTTTTGATGCTCGGTATTCCAATGGGGACATGTTTTTTGGGAAAATAGCTCCTTCATCAGCTAGCGAAGCTAAAGCAATTCAAATTTTTGCCGAAAAGAAGGCCCGGCAAGGAACCAAAGATGAGGATCAAAGCCCGGATAAGGAAGAAACGAAGCATAAGGAAAAGACAATTAAGGCTTACAAGGATTTTATAAGTCAACTTAAAGAATATCTTGTGGATTACGGACGCACCCTGAAATCGGTAGACTCCAATCAGCGTATCCTTGTTTCGGTGGATTTCTCAAGCCGATACGAGGAAGTCCCCGAGCGGATTGACATGCAGATTCAGAAGTCAACGCTTGATGCTATGGATCAGGGAAGAATGAGCCGCAATCAGGTAATTAATAAAATTCAGGTTCGGGAATACTGAGCAGTTGACAAAGAGCAGTGATCAGTTAAGGTTGATTATGGTTCTGCATCAACTGCTCGAAAGGTAGCGGCCTTTTGTAGGGCAGATTTAAGTCTGCGGTTGTATTCCTCGGCCGGGATTTCAATGCAACCGAACTGCGAAAGGTGCTCGGTCCAGAATTGCGTATCCCAGAGTTCAAATCCGCCTTGTTGCAATGCCTGATGCGTCCAATATAAAGCCACTTTTGAAGCTTCTTTGGCCCAGCCGAACATGGATTCGCCGAAAAAGGCCGCCTGCAGCGAGACGCCATACTGTCCTCCAACCAGTTCCCATTTCTGATTGTAAACGCTCACCGAATGGGCATATCCCATTTTATGGAGCCGGCAGTACGAGTTTATAATTTCCTGCGAAATCCACGTGGATTTGCGGTCGGCACAAGCCTCCATGACTTGCCGAAAATTGTAATCAAACTTTACATGGTAATGCTGATTCCGGACGATACGTTGCACGTTTGACGATACATGAAACTTGTCCAGAGGAATAACGCCGCGGCGGCGGGACGTATACCACTTGGCATTCGGATCATCCCGTGAATCAGCCATAGGGAAAACCCCGGTGGCATAAGCATTTAAAAGTTCCTCAGCCGATAGCATGAGATGATTTCATTTCTGCCGTTTTTAGCTAAATAACTCTTATTGAAAATCACACTGAAGCATTGGCAGATTATCACTGCCACCACCAATAGGAGACCCCGGAGGTTCGGGCAGTGGAGCCGTGGGTTTAAATATCTTACCTTCATCTTTGAAGTGTTGTAAAATCCGGTAGCCATACAGCAGCGATGCTATTCGTTGCTCGCGCTTAGCATGATTTTCGGCCTCATTCTTCATCCACTCCCGAAGTTTCTCCAGCTTTAAGTTTGTTATAGCCCGCACTTGAGAAGACGCGTTATCATTTTCGGCCAGCTGCATCATCTTAATAAGCACTACATAATTTACCGTATTTTGGATGGCACCTTCAAAACCTTCCTTCATAGGTGCCTGCCATGTTTTTTTAATGATGGTGTCAAGCATTTCACCAAGTCCTAAATTTGAGGAATCCTGTGCTTTCGCTTGCACAAGACGAGCAGCCCGATGTGCATTGAATAGCAAGTCGGTTGACATTGATGCCGCTGTTTCTGCTGCCCCAATCGGATCAAATGTTGGATTGGTATGGCTCTTGAAGAGCTCACGAGAGTCATAATAACCGATGGGGCGCGGTGGGATTAGTTTTTTTATCTTATCCGGCATATCCAACGCTTTGGGCGTAATGGTTTGTAACAGTGCATGCAGGGCGGCGCGCTGCAAGGAGTCAGCCACCGGCTTAGGGCCGGATTGGGGTCCGCCACGTATATTATAATTGTAATCCACGCCTCCGATAAGTTTGGCCGTGGCCTGGATCTGGTAGCGATGATACAAGTAAATAGGCACCAGCGCGTCTTCCAACTTGGCCATCGGCGTACCCTGTGGAATATTCGATTCGGAAAATTGCTGCAGCGCAATCTTGCGAACGGCCATCACATGATGGAGCTGGGCGATGGGATCATTCCCGTTATCCCATAAATGTGCTTTGGGGTGGGCACTGCCTTCGGGACGTGCATCCGCATCCGAAATAAAACGGAGGCCACGATCGATAGCATTGTCAATAATGCTATCCAGAACTGCTTTTTTATTCGGCACATCAGTTAAATCTTCATATCCGTATTTGATGGCCACTTTATCCCATTCTCCGATCCCGGTGTCGTATGCATCAGAAAGGTCCAGCGTGCTGTCAGGTGTAATGCGTACTTTCGGTGCCGGGTAATCCATCACCGAAGCGCGCCCGTTGGTACTGGCTGCGAAGTTGTGTGCAAGTCCCAGCGTGTGGCCGACCTCATGGGCGGCAAGCTGACGAATACGGGCCAAGGCCATCTGCAGCATGGGACTATTCTGATCATAGCTCATGTTGTTTTTGTAGGGGGAAAGCAATCCCTCGGCAATCAAAAAATCCTGCCGAACGCGCAGCGATCCCAGCAGCACATGTCCCTTGATTATTTCGCCCGTTCGGGGATCTACAACCGAGGTCCCATATGACCAGCCGCGTGTAGATCGGTGTACCCAGTTGATCATATTGTATCGTACATCCATGGGATTGGCGCTGTCTGGCAATACTTTCACCTGGAATGCATCTTTGTATCCGGCTGCTTCAAAGGCCTGGTTCCACCAGCTGGCACCTTCGATAAGTGCATCCCGAATGGGTTCCGGCACTCCGGAATCCACATAATAGATAATAGGTTTGACCGGTTCGCTCATTTTTGCTTCGGGATGCTTCTTTTTGAGCCGGTGGCGAATGATAAATCGCTTGGTTAGCGGTTTGTTAATAGGCGAACTGTAATCCTTGTATTGAATACTGAAATATCCCGCGCGGGGATCAAACTGACGAGGCTGGAAATTGTCGTCCGGAAGCTGAACAAACGAGTGATGCTGACGCACGGTGATTGCCCAGGGCGAAGGAGTGACCGACCGAACATCGCTGCCGGGATTATTTCCTACAAAGGTTAAAGTCGATTCAAACTCCGAGTTCTTGGGAAAATCCATAATTCCTTTGGGATAAAGGGCGGAGCGGGAGTCATCCACGTGATAGTTTCCCTGTTTCATTTGCTGAAGATGATCGGCTACATTTTGGGCATCCCTTAATAGAAAATCCGTCATATCTACCAGCACATGACCGTCTTGCTCGGCAGCGACTTTAAATCCCCATAAAATAGAAGTGGCAAACGCATCATGTACCGACTGTTTCTCTTTGGGATTGTCGGTATTTGCCCGGAATGAATAATTGGGCTGCACCATAAGGATCTTTGGTCCGCGACGTTCAAAATAGACGATGCGTGTGTCGCCGATTTGATTGCGATCAAGCCCGATGTCATTGGAGCCGATACCATGTGTCAGTGAGTTGATATAAAGAAACTGTTGATTAAACTGGTCGATTTCCAGCCAGACTTTCCCGGCGTCTTTATCCCAATAATAAGTGAAAAATCCATCGTGTTTTTCCATGCCCTTCGTTTTGGCAGCGATCGTAGGTAAATCCTGTGCCAGAGATGAAGAAGTTATAAAAATAAGTAAGCAGAATAGGGATGCCAGACGTTTCATTATGACTTGTTTAATTTTGAGTAAAAACCATTCTTAATTAACTACATTTGAGGTAAAGATTAAAATATGGTTTCAGATAGGAAAGATTATCGTAGCAGAATTTTCGGGACGTCGGATAGTTCGGGCATCTTACCCGGCAAGTTAATTATTTAACCTGAGTTCGTTTTATTTAAAAGATATTGTTTACTTTCTCTTATCAAGGACGTCATCTCGACCGCCAGGGGGAGACTTTTGCTTTCGGGATTCGTCCTTTTTAACAAAGGTCTTTCATTCCGCAAGCTTCATTCGAGTTGAAAACGAATTTGGTCGGATTTCTATTCTTATTTCGAATTCACGTTATTTAAAAAGAAAGACGGGCAAGATGCCCGTCCTACAGTTAAAACATATAAGTAAATCAATCCGGCGTCTTTACCCTTCGCCTTCTTTATCGGCATAAAGTTGCGCAAGATCATTAATCATGTCTTCGTTAATGCCTGCCGTTACGAATCCGCCATCGTGATAAAGATTCTGCATCGTCACCTTGCGGGTCAGATCAGAAAATAGTGTAACGCAATAATCAGCGCACTCATCGGCCGTGGGATTCCCCAGCGGGGCCAGTTTTTCAGCAAAAGTAAACATTCCGTCGAATCCTTTAATGCCACTTCCGGCTGATGTTTTGGTGGGGGCCTGAGAAACCGTATTCACACGAATCCCGCGGTTGGCCAGACGACTTCCGTAATTACGGGCAATACTTTCCAGCAGGGCCTTGGCATCGTTCATATCTCCATATTTCGAAAAGATTCGCTGGGCACCGATATAAGACAGCGCAACGATACTGGCGCCATCGTTAAGGAGGTCAATTTCATCGGCGTAACGAATTACTTTATGCAGTGATATGGCCGAAATATCCAGTGTCTGCTGCAGCCATTGGTAATTCAGTTCATGATAACCCTTATTCTTTCGAACATTCGGAGACATCCCTATAGCATGCAGTATAAAGTCAATCTTGCCGTGTTCCTCTTTAACATTTTTCATCAATTCCTGCACATCTTCTTCTTTGGTGACGTCGCAGGGAAAAATTTTTGACCCGGTTTCTTCGGCCAGTTCATCCAGTGAACCGAAGCGAAGGGCCACCGGAGCATTGGAAAGCGAGAATGCTGCGCCCTCACGTTGACAAGCCAGTGCAATTCGCCATGCAATACTGCGGTCATCAAGTGCACCGAAAATCAATCCCTTTTTACCTTTTAGTAATCCATATCCTTTTTGATCGCCCATAAATACCATTTCCTCAATTACTTAGAATTCATTTCTTTGCGGGAAGATAATAAAACATAACAAAAAACGATCATCACTGAGAGATTGCAAATAGGATCTGACTGCATCTAATCTGAAAAGCCTTCAACAAAGGGAGGGTACCGCAGAATTGCGAACAAGGAACTTTTGAGTATCGAAGGTTAATTCTTTATTCAATGTTCCTTGTTCTGCAGTTCGATATTATAGAAAGAAGGATGATTCCCGATCAAGACGATCGTTCCTGTATATGTCCATTTTTATCGGAGATCACTACTTCTACCCTGCGATTACGCTGACGTCCGGCTTCTGTGCTGTTAGTTGCAACGGGATATTCTTCTCCGTATCCACGAATTTGAATTCGATTTGAGCTAATACCGCGATCTAATAATGCTTCACGGACAGATTTTGCGCGCCTGCGGGAAAGCTGTTTATTGTAGGTAGCCGATCCGATGTTATCTGTATATCCTTCAATCATAACATTTCGTTTGGGATATTCGCCCAGAAACTGAGCCAATTTACTTACGGCTTGCTCGCCGCCCGGTTTGAGGGAAGCCTTGTCAAAATCAAACAGTACGTCGCCAAGCGTCAGTACAAGGCCGCGTTCGGTCTGTTGGGCTTGAAGCTGATTCACCTGCTGTGCCAGCTCCTGTGCTCGTTGACGCTCCTTTTGGGCTTCAGACAAGGCTTTTTGGGCCCTCTTTTCGGCTGCCTCCGCTTCTGCTTTGCGAGCTTTGATCAGCACTTCTTGGCGCTGTGTCTGGGCACGCTGAACTTCATCCTGGGCGGCATTAAGTTCTGCCGTTTCCCGTGCAATGGCCACCTTTTGCTTGGCAATATAAGCGTGATGACTTACCAGTTCTTTGTCGGCACCGTCCGACCAGAGCTGCTCGCTCTTATCCAGTTCCTCTTCCGCTTCTTTCAATGCCACCGGGGCCTTGCTAACTATGAGGGTATCGTTTTCTGCTTTATGAAAGTTCGTTTTGGCTTCTTCCAGCAGCGGATTTTTATCCGGTGTGCCGCCGCATCCCACTACCAGAAAGCCAGTAATCAAGAAAATGAGCGTTCGAGAAATCATAGGGTTACTGATTTTTTTGATTTTGTTGGATCTCCTGCTTCAGAATTTTGATGCTCTCCTTTAACTGTTTGACTGCATTTTGAGCTTTTTCAGAGAGTGAAGTCTCTTCTGCCAGTTCCGCATCAACCTGGGCACGTTCGGCCATACGTTTAGCTTCGTCATATTTTTTTTGGCTGATAAGTTTTTTGGCCTGATCATACTTCTTGCGCGCATTTCTGAGTTGCAGCGGAGCATAATCCCGGGCCCCGACCTGATTCGCCTGATTGATTGCAGCTTCTGTGCGTGCCATTTCTTCGGAGGGCGGTTTAGTGCTCGCGCAGGAAGAAATTATAAATAGGATACTCATTAAAAATCCATAAATAGCTACGCTATGAATCTGTCTGAAGAGTGAAATCATAACTCATACCCAAAGTTTTCCATTTCCTTATTATCAAACTTTTATAGGATGATCCTCGCCAATTGTTCCCAGCGTTAAAGGCTTTTTATTCAATTGAGGATTCAGTCCCGAGGTATATTTACTGACTATAACGGTAAGTCAAGTTAAAGGAGATAGGAACGCTGAAATATTCCCTTCAAAACCTGATAACCAATTTCGCATTGCCTGTTAACGGTAGCCGGAACTTACCGCTTGGGTGTAAAGAGGCCGTTCCGGGTGTATTTAGAACTCAGCGCCCGGCGTGTTTTGTCATCTTGTTATTTAATGGCTGAAACGCTCAGAGATAACACCATTCTCATCCGAAATAATAATTTCTACTCTGCGGTTAAGTTGCCTTCCCGTTTCTGTGCTATTATCAGCAACCGCAAAATCCTCGCCGTATCCACGTATTTGAATTCGGTTTTTGTCGATGTCGTGATTAATAAGGACTTGTTTAACCGCTTCAGCGCGATGTATAGAGAGCTTCCTGTTTGCTTCCGGAGATCCGATATTGTCGGTAAATCCTTCAATCATAATGGTGCGTTTCGGATATTCGACCAAAAATCGCGATAACCTGGCGAGGGATTCTTCTGAACCGGGTTTGAGCGTAGCTTTTCCAAAATCAAATAGCACGCTTTCCAACGTCAAGACGATACCGCGATCGGTTTTTTCGGCTTGCATCTCACTTATCTTTTGGGCCAGTTCCTGTGAACGCTTTTGGGCCTCTTTGGCCTGTTGCTGTGCTATTTCTGCCCGGCGAAGAGCAGCAGCAGCTTTAGCTTTTTGAACCTCAGACAATACCGATCTTCGCTCGTTTTCTGCCTGCACAATTTTATCCTGTGTGGCATTTAAGACGGCAACATCATATGCCTTGGTTATTTTTTGTTTGGCGATATAAGCATAGTGATGTATCAGCTTCTTGTTTGCTCCGTTTTTCTTCAGGTTATTGATAATCTTGAGTTGATCATGAGCCTCTTTTAAAACATCAGGTGCCCCGTGTGCCACCGAGGAATCGTTTTTCGCTTCCTTATAATTCATTTTTACTTCCTTAACCAGAGGGTCGGTTTCTTTGCAACTCATTGCTATCATCAACAAGAGTAAGCATAAAAACGCATGATAAGGTAATGATGGTTTCATGGTTTCTGTTGTCGTCGAAGGTATTCCAGTTGGGTTTTAAGCGACTGTATGCTGGCCTGTAAATCACTCAGATCTTTCTTTGCTTTTTCGGATAGTGTTTTTGCTTCTACCGTTTCGGTAGTTGCTATCGCTTCATCAGCTTTGAGCAAAGCTTTTTTATGTTTTCTCTTATCTGCCAGTTGATATGCTTCTTCAAGTTTTTGGTGAGCTTCGGCCAGTTCTGCACTCGCGTAATCAGCTGCTCCCATGGCTTCAACTTTTTCAACAGCGCTTTCTGCTTTTTGTATTTTTACTGCGGATTTACGGCTGCCCGTGCAACCGGTTATCAGAAAAGTAGCTGCTAGAAAGTTTATCACGGCATATCGATAGGCACATGTAGCTTTCATCTTATCTCCTGTATTGGTTCACTACATAATTAGCAATAAAGAGGGGAGAATATTTATATTTGCAAGCCGCTAAATTTGTTCCGTTTCTGATTAATATTTTAAAAGTGATAATTCTGTTGATAAGGCAGAAAAATGTCCTTATTTTGCGGGACTTTGTCCCGATACCATATTCCGGACATTTATTTAATTACGATTCAAAAGTTTATAACGAATTCATGTTTCAGGATCTCTCATCAAAATTAGATAGCGCCTTTCAGAAGTTGAAAGGGGAATCTAAGATTACCGACGTCAACATTGCGGAGACGGTGAGAGAAATACGTCGTGCTCTGCTTGATGCAGATGTAAACTATGAAGTTGCTAAAGAGTTCACGAACGAAATAAAAGATCGGGCAATGGGCGAAGACGTATTGAATGCCGTCAATCCCGGTCAGCAGTTTACCAAGATTGTGCATGACGAACTGACCACAATACTCGGACAGGAGCGTGTGGATTTATCTGTTGCACACACTCCTCCCACGGTGATTCTGATTGCGGGCCTGCAAGGCTCCGGTAAAACGACTTTCAGTGCTAAATTGGCCCGTTACCTGAAGCAGGAGAATAATCGTAACCCGATTTTGGCCGCGGCTGATGTTTACCGTCCGGCGGCTATCAATCAGCTCAAGACACTGGCCGGCACCATCGACGTTCCGGTGTATTCCATCGAGCAGAAAGATGCTGTCCGCGTAGCTAAAGAAGCGGTTTCCATGGCAAAGAGTTTGGCGCTCGACACCGTTATTATTGATACGGCCGGACGCATGCACGTAGATGAAAAGATGATGGATGAGGTGGCTGAGATTAAAGAAGCGGTTCAGCCCAACGAGACACTGTTTGTTGTGGATTCCATGACGGGACAAGATGCTGTGAATACAGCTAAAGAATTTAATGAAGTTATTAATTATGATGGTGTGGTATTAACCAAGCTTGACGGTGATACCCGCGGCGGGGCGGCCCTTTCGATTAAGAATGTGGTCCAAAAGCCGATCAAGTTTGTAAGTACCGGTGAAAAGCTGGATGCTCTTTCTCCCTTCTATCCCGACCGGATGGCACAACGCATCCTGGGAATGGGCGACGTGGTTTCGCTCGTTGAGAAAGCACAGAAAGAGTTTGATGAAAAGGAAGCTCAGAAGCTGCAAAAGAAAATCAAATCAGACAGTTTTGATCTGAATGATTTCTATCAGCAGCTGCAGCAAGTAAAAAGTATGGGTAATATTTCGGATCTGGTTGGTATGATTCCTGGTGCCGGAAAGGCGCTGCAGGATGCCGATACCGAAATCAACGAAGATTCGTTCAAGCCCATTGAAGCTATTATTTGTTCTATGACTCCGGAAGAAAAACGCAATCCGGACATCCTGAATGCCAGTCGGCGGCGGCGCATAGCCAAAGGATCCGGGACGCGTGTTCAGGACATCAACAGCCTGATTAAACAATTTGATCAAATGAAGAAAATGATGAAGTCGTTTTCAGGTATGGGTAAAATGGGCAAGTTGATGCAAGGCATGAAGGGAATGAAAGGTAATTTACCGTTCGGTTAGTTTAGATGATTAGTTACCGAATGGCTGATGTATCGAATTTTGATTTTAAGAGTATAAAACATTGGGGTTTTTAGCCAACTCTGATGTTTTGGGTTTCAATATGAAACTCATAAAATTGCGCAAGATTCCGACAATTTCCTCTATAGAAATCAACGCAAATTAAAGTTATAACTAAGGAGATAATCCATTGTTAAGAATTAGATTACAACGTAGAGGTCGAAAAAAACGACCGATCCATCACATTGTTGTGGCGGATAATCGCAAACCCAGAGATGGACGAATTGTAGAAGATCTCGGTCGTTTCGATAATGTAACCCCTAAAAACCAACTGGATTTGGATAGGGAACGTGCCTTATACTGGTTGAAGAAAGGTGCGCAACCCTCTGATACCGTACGTTCTATTTTTAAGAACCAAGGTATTATGTATGAGATGCACTTGATTCGATGGGGTAAGTCGGAGGAAGAAATTGAAGAAGCACTCACCGAATGGCGCGAAAAGCGTGCGGAAAAGGAAGAAGATGTCCCTACCCGCAAAGAGCGTCAGAAGGCACTGCTGGAAGCCGAAGAAAAGGAATTCCAGAAGCAGCTTAAGAAGAAAGCGGAAGAAGCAGCTAAAGAAAAAGCCAAGCAAGAAGCTCTGGCCTCTGATGAAGATGAGGAAGAGTCGGAAGATGAAGCCAAAGCTGAGGCTGAAGAAGAAGGATCTCCTGCACCGGAGGCTTCGGAGACTGAAGAAGCTGTATCTGAGGAAGAGGTAGTTGAAGAGGCTGAAACGGCAGAAGTTGAAGCTGCTGAAGAGGAAGTCGAGGAAGAGGCAAGTGCTGCCCAGGAAGAAGAGTCTGAAGAAGACGAGGAATCTGCAGAGGAAGAGGTAGAAGCCAAGGAAGAAACTGATGAGGCTGAAACCGAAGAAGAGACCGAAACTGGGGTAGCCGAAGGACAGACCTCTACCGATATGTTAGCTAAAGAAGCTATTGAGCATATCGAAAATACGCCTCTGGAAGACCTCGAAGGTTTTGTCACGGAAGACGAGGACCGGGTTACCGTTCAGCGTGCTTTGGAAGACAAAAAAGAGAATAATTAGTAAGTAAGGTGGACTCCACTTTAAAAGTGGGGCCCACCTGGATAGGCAGATGCTGGAACCAGTTGAAAACCAGTATATACAGATCGGCTATATTGCCCGGTCGCACGGCGTAGCGGGAGATGTGTTAGTCATCCCCGAGGTTTACGCTCCAACGCTTTTTGATACGCTTGACCTGGTACGAATTGAGAATGCCAGGGGGGAGTTACTCCCCGCCCGAGTTGAGTCGGTTCGGGTGCAGGAAAAAAATAACCGGCTTTCGTTCTTTATAAAATTTGAACACGTGACTGATCGTACACAGGCCGAAGAGCTGAAACATTTCGCCGTCTTTGCAGACCGCGAAACAGTGGAAGGCTTGGTAAACCAGGATGATGTTCCGATTGACTTCACAGCTTTTGAAATTTGGGCAAATGGTAAACCCATCGGCTCGGTAGAAGCTACGATAGAAAATCCGGCGCATCCGATCCTGCAGGTTGTCATCGACGAGCAGGAGCAGCTGCTCATCCCTTTAGTGGATGAATATATAATCGGTATCGATAAAGAAGCAGAAAAAATTCAATGCAAAAATCTGGATCAACTGAGAGGTTTGTAAATGATGCGCATTGATATAATATCGGCTGTACCGCAGTTGCTGGAAAGCCCGTTAAAGCATAGTATTGTGGGCAATGCCCGGAATGACAGCTTGGTGGAAATCCACGTACACGACCTGCACGATTACACCGAAGACAAGCACAATAAGGTGGATGATTACCCGTATGGCGGTGGAGCCGGCATGGTGCTTACGCCCCAGCCGATTTTCTCCTGTATTGAGCATTTGAAAAGCCAGCGGCAGTATGATGAGATCATCTTTACGGCACCGGACGGGGAACCGTTCGAGCAGGAAAGTGCGAATAGGCTTTCCATCACCCAAAACCTGATGTTTTTGTGCGGTCATTATAAAGGAGTCGATCAGCGCGTGCGAGATGCTTTGATCACACGGGAATACAGCATTGGCGATTATGTGCTGTCCGGTGGCGAACTCCCGGCGCTTGTAATGGTGGATTCCATCGTGAGGCTGTTGCCCGGGGCTCTGGGCGACTCGGAAAGCGCCTTGACCGATTCCTTCCAAAACGATTTGCTGGAAGGTCCGGTTTACACGCGTCCCGCTTCGTTTAAGGGGATGGAAGTGCCGAAGGTGTTGCGATCAGGCAATCATCAAAAAGTGAAAGAATGGCGATTGAACAAATCGCTGGAGCGTACCAAGCAAGTACGTCCTGATATTTATGAAAAATTTCGAAATGAACAGTAGCAAGGATCAATTATGGATAAGTTAAAATTAGCAGAACAGACATTAGTAAAAGACGATTATCCCGAGTTTAGAACCGGCGATACGGTAAACGTGCACTACCGGGTTCGTGAGGGAGACAAGGAGCGTATTCAGCAGTTCGAAGGGCTTGTCATCTCACGTCGCGGATCAGGTGCCAATCAAACCTTTATCGTTCGTAAGATTTCGGCCGGTAACATCGGAGTTGAGCGTATTTTCCCGCTTTATTCTCCCTTTATTGCCAAAATTGAGCTGAAGAAGCAGGGCGATATCAAGCGAGCCAAGCTGTATTACCTGCGTGAGCGACAAGGGAAAGCGGCTCGGATTAAGGAAAAAGATCAGAACCAGGATAACGTTCGTCAGATCAACAAGCAGGCTGAAGAAAAGGCTGCAGCGAATGCCAAGGCTGACGCTGACGAGGAAGAATAATACTCTCGCGTTGATTTCTTTTTCCGTGACCTGAACTCTTTGTAAATACAGAGAATAGCACAGTCTTATTATTTGTGTAGATGGATGTCTCCACTTTGTGGTGGTCTCCATTTTTTATTTAAGGTAGTTGATATACTTACTTTATCAGCACCATTTTCTTTTCGGATACAAACCGCTGCCCGTCGGCGGCTTTAGCGACAATGCGGTAAATGTAGATGCCGCTGGCCACGTGGGAAGCATCCCAGGTGACATTTTGCAGCCCGGCCTTTTGCTGCGCATCGAGCAGGGTGGCTACTTTCTGACCAATAATATTGTAGATGGTCAGTCGCACCTTCATCTGTTGCGGCAGGCTGTAGCTGATCGTCGTGGTGGGATTAAACGGGTTCGGGTAGTTGCCATGCGCATCGAAAGTCGCAGGTGCCCAGCTCAGGAAGACCCAGTCCACCGATCAGGTCCCCCAGCAGGTTCGTTTGCAGGTTAACGTAGGTCTGATCGGGGATGATCACCGGCTTGCCGGGGGTTTCGTACGGTTGCAATGTAATCTGCAAGGCCTCCCCAGCCGATATGGCTTCGGGATCAGCGTCA
>DATFLI010000252.1:0-5478 GCA_035267805.1 Balneolaceae bacterium
GAAAAAGTTCGGGACAGGCAAGGAGGGATTTATAATAAGCTATTTTAATCAATGATCACTTTATGAAAAAGATTTTTGCAATTCTGGGTCTGGCTTTAGCGGGATTATTTCTTCATCCCAACTTCATCCGGGCGCAACCCAGATCGTCTCAATCTGCAGGTTATGTAATAGTAAAAGGCGACCATTTGGTTAAGCCCAATGGGGGCAAACTTTTCCTGAAAGGAATCGGGTTGGGGAATTGGCTGCTTCCGGAAGGCTACATGTGGAAATTCGGCAAGACGAATTCGCCCCGGAAAATTAATCAGGTTATCTCTCAGCTTCTCGGTCCTGCGGCGGCGCGCGATTTCTGGAAGAAATACCGGGACAATTACATCACCAGGGAAGATATTGCCTACATCAAAAAGATTGGCATGAATTCGGTGCGGGTTCCTATCAATTACCGGGTGTTGACGCCCGAGCGTCATCCCGATGTGTGGCTGGAATCCGGTTTCGATCATTTGGATCAGATCATTAAATGGTGCCGGCAGGAAGGGATTTACGTGATCCTTGATATGCATGCGGCGCCGGGCGGACAAACGGGCGAAAATATTGATGACGGGTGGGGCTATCCCTATTTGTTCAAAAGTCCCGAAAGTCAACAGCGGACAATCAAGATTTGGGAGAAGCTGGCTAAGCGATATAAAGATGATCCGACCGTGCTGGGATATGATCTGTTGAACGAACCGATCCCTACGTTTGAAGGATATGATAAACTCAATAGATATTTGGTCCCGCTTTATAAGCGTATCACCAAGGCTATCCGCAAGATCGATTCCAACCATGTTATCATTGTGGAAGGGGCTCAGTGGGCCGGCAATTTTAAAATTTTTGGCAAGCCTTTCGACGATAATATGATGTACTCCTTTCATAAATATTGGATGCCCCCCAAACAGAATCAGATTCAGGAATATGTCGATTTTCGGGATAAATATAATGTACCGATTTGGTTGGGAGAATCAGGTGAAAATGATAATGCATGGGTTGAGAATTTCAGGCAGTTGCTCGAAAAAAATGATATCGGCTGGTCATTCTGGCCATACAAAAAGCTCGAAGCCAAAAGCTGTATTGTTACCGTTAATCCGCCGGAAGGCTGGGACAAAATTGTTGACTTCGCCCACCAGTGGGGATCCGATTTTAAGACCCTTCGAAAGCATCGCCCCTCCCTGGAGGAAAGCCAAAAGATTTTGAATCAGCTTTTAAAGAATGTACAATTTGCCCATTGTGAGCCTAACCCCGGTTATATTAAAGCGCTCGGATTGAAGCTGTAGAACCCTGATTTTAACTTAAATAATGCATAATAGAGGGCCTTTTGAAGGAGTATATTTTCGAAAATTTTGCAAATTTTGGGGAAATATTTGACCTTTTTCTTAAATTTAATAGCTTAAAAAAGCATCTTCATTACAGCATAAGGCTTTAAATTTCCAGCGGGATGGTAAGTTTTCTATCGTATAAATTACCCTTCAGTAGTGACGGTTAACTTTTAACTTTGTATCAGAAGATTGAAAAAGGAAAGGCCTCCTATAGATAAGAATGCCGAATGGCAGAAATTTTTATCCCATGCCGATGGTATAACCTTCAGGGAGCTTTTTAATTGTTTCTTCAAGCCGCTCTATGGTTACGGAATCAAGTTGTGTAATCAGCCGGAACTTGTAAAAGATTGCATTCAGGAGTTGTTCCGTAATTTATGGGAGCGGCGGGATGATTTAGCCCATATTGAATCGCCCAACGTTTACCTTTTTGTATCGTTACGCAGAAAAATTTTGAAGGAGCGAGCAAATCATCGTAAGAAACGCAACAATCTAAACGAAATAGATGGAAACGGATTTATTCAGTTCGCCAAAGAAGATCTTATCATCCGGGACGAAGTAAAGTATCAAAAGAGAGAAGAGTTAAAAGATGCGTTGAATCAGCTGCCTGATCGTCAAAAAGAGGTAATTTTTCTGCATTTTTATAATGGTATGAGTTATGGTGAAATTGAAGAAATTTTGTCTATCAATCGCCAATCGGTTCGCAATCATGTATATCGGGCAATGGAAACATTGAGAACGTTGCTCGATACCGAAATTATGAAGCTGGTAGTTTCTTTATTGATTACCTTTCTTTTCTTTGGTTAGGATGGCGTCCTTGAAAGGGGAATTTTGCGGTGCTTTTTTCTTTTAATCAAAACCTACTTTGTCATTCCGAGGAGCAAGCGACGAGGAATCTCAACTGTGAAATAATTCCTTTTCCCAGACAGGGTACAATGCATATTTATTAGCTTGAGATCCCTCCTCAGTTTCATTCGTCGGGATGACATGATAAGTGCCCATTTTACCGACATGAAAATTTTCTGAAAAAAATTGAGTACGCTTGGCACTTTTTTGACTCTCCTTTTGTGAAAACAGAAAATTTCTTTGCAAAAGGATTAGAAAAGAGTGAAAACAGAAAATTACACAGTACAGGAACTGGTTCATAATCCATCATTTCGGCGAATGGTACAGGGTACTGCAGAAGCTGATGAAATCAGGGAGTGGGATCGCTGGATTGAAGAGAGTGCGCAAAACAGGGAAAATGCCCGGCTGGCCATGGTCGAAATTTCCGGTTTTGAATTCGATGACCCGACGCAACCGGATAAAGAAAAAGAATGGAAACGGTTATATAACTCAACGGTTGGGAAATCCGGGTTTACGTCCCTAAAAAGATATCATGGAAATTCTTCTTCCATACAGTGGATTTATCGAGTGGCGGCAATGTTAATCTTGGGGGCATTGGTCGGTATGGGAATTTATATGTACTCCGGGAACAGCAATCAGTCTTCTACGCAGATAGCGCAAATCACCCAGCAAAAAACGATAACGGCGGGTTCCGGGGAAAAAAAGACGATCAAGTTTTCCAATGGCTCGAAGATCGTTTTGAATAGTAACTCGGCCGTGAAATATACTATTGCAGATCAGGAGCCTACTATTAATGTCCTGTTAGAAGGGGAAGCCTATTTTGATGCCAAGGGCGGAGAGAATCAAACGGCCCCGGTATTTAATGTGGAAACTCCGGATGGCGTTATTAAGGATATCGGGACGAAGTTTTTGGTACTGGTTCAAAGAGATCGATCCCAGGTCGTTCTGCAAGAGGGAGAAGTTCATGTAAGCACAAAGAATCAGGCGGATTCGACGCAAAGCGTTTCTATGAAAGCGGGACAAATGCTGGAGTTTAATAAGTCAAAAATACTTACGAAAAAGAACGTCAATTCCAGTTTCTACACGTCATGGGCAACCGGCTCCATGCGATTTGATCATACAACCATTAAGGAATTTGCCGGCTTTGTGGCACAGCGATTTGATGTTAATGTCAAGGTTGTCGATCCGAAACTAGCCAATATCAAAATTGACGGCGGTGTCTATTACCGGTCGCTTGAAGAACTGGTGCGCTCGGTTTCAAAGGTGGCAGGTATCCCCGTGTACCAATCAGCCGATCGAGATACCGTCTACATTGGAAATAAAAATCAGTAATACGCTAAAAATCAGAAGTTTTTAACAAAAAGTGGCAAAGATGATGAAATATTTTAAGCATCGTTATTTAAAAATTGCTTTAACGGTTTTGGGGATTTTCTTGCTATGCAGTTTGTCCGAAGCCCAGTCCCTTGGATCACATTACTTTTCTTCGTATCAGCAAAGTGATCTTTTCCTCCAAAAAGGGATGAAGCTAAAACCCGTTTTGGAACGCATAGAAAAGCGATTTGATATTGTCTTTTTGTATCGTACGGATGCGGTTAAAGATAAGACAATTGCCAGTAACAGCTCTTTAAACGAAATTAATTTTGAAAATACGCTGAAAAAACTGCTGGCTGATGAGGGATTGGTTCTGAAGTATATCAATCCCAAAACATACGGGATATATGCCAAAGCCGAAAAAAACCCGGGAAAAGCAGTTTCTGTTAAAGAGCAGATAACCGGAACGGTCACCGATGCTACTACGGGAGAAACATTACCGGGAGTGAACATTTTGGTGAAAGGAACAATGACCGGTACCTCAACCGACAGCAGCGGCCATTACGAGCTTAATGTTTCTTCTTTACAGGATACCCTTCGATTTTCATTTATCGGTTATCAAAAACAGTTTGTACCTATCAATGGGCGTCATCAAATCGATGTGGCTTTGCATCCCCAAACTTTAACCGGAGAGGATATTGTCGTGGTCGGTTATGGCACACAAGAGAAGCGAGATTTAACGGGCTCATTAACCTCAATAAGTTCTGATGAAGTGAGCTCACAATCTGTTCCCAGTGTTAGTGATGCTTTGCAGGGGAAAGCTGCCGGCGTTCGTGTGATTTCTTCTGGAGTTCCGGGTAGTGATGCCACGTTTCGCATCCGGGGAACAAGCACTATCGGCAATAGTAATCCTCTCGTTGTGATTGATGGTTTTCCGACTGATGCAGGGCTTAATCAACTAAATCCTAATGATATCAAATCCGTCGAGGTCCTGAAGGATGCTTCTGCAGCTGCTATTTATGGATCCCGGGGTGCGAATGGGGTTGTAATTGTGACAACAAAAGATGGATCGAGTGGCAAAAGCCAGCTTGATATTGACGTCTATCGAGGGTACCAGCAGGTTACCAATATGGTGGATATGTTGAATGCGCCCCAGTTCGCGCGTATGCACAACGACATGATGCAAAATAATGGGCTCCAGCAAAATCCTGATTATTCTAATCCATCATCGATGGGACCGGGTACAGATTGGCTGGGACGCCTTTTTGAAGTGGCTCCGACGCAAAGCTATTCCGCTTCATATTCCGGAGGTAATAAAACATCTAATTATTACGTGTCTGGAAATATTTTGGACCAAAGCGGGGTGATTACACAAACCGGATATAAGCGATACACCCTCCAGGTAAATACTGATACCCGCCTGTTTGACTGGCTAAAGTTTGGGAATAATCTCACCTTGAATCATGATATTAAATCGAGTGGAAACTATAATATCCAGAATACCATGGCGGCTTTACCAACTCAACCGATTTTTAATAGCGATGGTACATATTCTGGTCCGCAGGGACGCTCTTCTTGGGTAGGTGATATAGTTAATCCTATTGGTCAGGCAAAAATGATCGATAATTCTACCAAGGGATATAATGTTATAGGTTCGGTTTACGGAGAAGTTGAATTTACCAACTATTTGAGCTTTAAATCTAAGTTGGGCTTAAAAGCTAATTTCTGGGATTCAAGGACTTGGTCACCCCAGTATGATTGGGAGCCTAATCCACAGGCTGAGTCATATCTTTATGAGCAGTACAACAAAAATATCAATTGGCTCATCGATAATACGCTTACATTCGATAAGCATTTTAATGATGTTCATCATCTGAAGGTATTATTGGGAACTAGTGCCCAAGAGAACAATTATGGTTATATGAATGGTTCGGTAAAAGGTTTTCCGAGCGACAATACACAACAGCTGACGAAT
>DATFLI010000253.1:0-3742 GCA_035267805.1 Balneolaceae bacterium
AGGTATATATATCGTGTTTTTCCCAGTTATCAATCGAAGCCATTTCTTGCGTCCCGATATTTGAAGCCGAAACCAATAGGTCATAATCAATACTGGAATTAGGGGGAATCTTTTTTAAAACACCTGTCACTTCATAGCTCTTTTTCTCAATCTGAATCACCCTTCCCATTGGATTTTTATTGCCAAACAACATCTTAGCAATCGCAGGTGAAAGCACGGCCTTCCCTGTACCGGCAAGGGCCGTTTGTGGATCACCCAGCCTCAAAGGCAATTGGAAAACATCAAAAAAAGAGGAGTCCACATAGCTTACGGCAATATTGAATGTATCGTTTTGATAGGTGATGGATTTGCCCCGAATCAAGAATCGCACATAATTTTCGACACCCGGGAACTGTTCTTTCAACGCCGGGCCCCACTTCCAGGGTGTCTTCGCGGTGTTTACCTCGCTGCCATCGCGAGTATGGACATGGTCGATAACGCGGTAAATGCGATCTCCTTCTTTATAGAACGAATCATAATTGGTAGCATACTGATACAACAGCAGCATAAAAAGAAACACCCCTACGCCGATAGCCAGACTGGCAATATTGATGGCGGTATAACCTTTCTCTTTTACCAGATTCCGCCACGCTATTTTGATGTAATTTTTAAGCATAGCTGTCAGGTTTCAGCTGTCAGCGATCAGCAGTCGGCAATATCAGCATTAATTATAATGAAAGCTGAAGACTGACTGCTGAAAGCTTTTTAAACATGAAATCCTTCCTGCATATTTTCTGTGACTACATGTCCGTCAAACAGGTGAATAACGCGGCGGGCATAATCCGCATCGTGCGGGGAGTGCGTTACCATCACAATGGTCGTGCCCTGTTCGTTAAGTTCGGCCAACAGCTTCATCACCTCGTCACCGTGATCGGAATCGAGGTTACCGGTCGGCTCATCGGCGAGGATCAGTTTGGCGTTGGCCACGACGGCTCGTGCAATAGCTACACGCTGCTGTTGTCCCCCGGATAGCTGCTGCGGAAAATGATTGCGACGGTGCATCATATTCATTCGCTCCAGGGCGGCCTCGGATTTTTCCTTGCGCTCATCGGCAGAAACGCCCAAATAAAGCAACGGCAATTCCACATTTTCGAAAACGGTTAACTCGTCGATAAGATTAAAGCTTTGGAAAACGAAACCGATGTTGCCTTTGCGGAGCTGGGCCCGTTCGCGCTCGGAGCGATTGGAAACGTCGTGTCCCAGGAAATGGTATTCTCCTTCGGTGGGATTATCCAGCAGCCCCATAATATTTAACAATGTTGACTTCCCGCATCCCGAAGGCCCCATAATAGCACAGAATTCCCCTTCGGTAATTTCGAGGTTTACATTATTCAGGGCCGTCGTTTCGACCTCATCGGTGGTATAAACTTTCTTTAGGTTTTTTGTTTTTATCATGGCAAGGCTTGTTTGTTATTAGTCAATTTTAAAAAGATTGTAAGTAAATATGTTTTTTTAGGTCTTACTATAGGAGCTGTCAGCTTTCAGGCATCAGTATCAGTTTTAATCAAAAAAATATCATGAGAGATTTTAAAAAGTTATCTGTTTGGGAAAAAAGTCATAAACTAGTTCTTAGCATCTATAAATCTACCTCTACGTATCCAAAACAAGAATTATATGGGCTTATCAGCCAGATGCGTAGATCTGCATCCTCAATTCCATACAATATCGCAGAAGGATGCGGCAGAAATTCCCAACCTCAATTTGCCAGATTCTTGAATATTGCGTTCGGTTCTGCTTCTGAACTGGAATACCAAGTTATCCTTTCTAAAGACTTGGGATTTATTGATAACAATAAGTCAAAAGAACTAAATGAAAACATTACAGAGATTAAACGTATGCTCTTTTCATTACTTCAAAAGGTACAAACTGACGCCTGATAACTGATCGCTGACAGCTTCTACTGCAAATTCAATACTTCATTATCTCCGAACGTATCGTAGCTCGAGGTAATCACCTTATCGCCCGGTTTTAATCCCGACAACACTTCAAAATAATCCGGATTCTGACGACCTAAATTGATCTGCTGTTTGACCGCCTTACTACCGTCATCCGTAATCTTATATACCCAATTCCCGCCGGTCGTCTGATAAAATCCACCGCGCGGCAACAACACCGCTTTGGACGATTCGCCCAGCTCAAGCCGGATCCGTACCGTTTGTCCGCGCGTCAACCCTGATGGCGGCTCGTTGACAAATTCCATATCCACCTGGAACTGACCATTGTTGACCACCGGGTACACTTTGGTGATTTTCAACTGATGTGTTTTACCTGCAAAATCAAAGGATCCCTTCAGTCCGGTGGTAATGCGCGACAAGTGATATTCATCGATACCGACACGTACTTTATAGTTATCTAGAATATCCACCTGGCCGAGCCTTTCGCCTTGGTTGATTGATTGCCCCTGTTGCAGCTCAACAGTAGATAGCTGACCCGATATTGGCGCCGTCACCACCAGGTTATCCAGAATCTCCTGCGTAGCATTCAAGTTGCGAATCATGCGATCTTCCGACCGGTCCAGCTGCTTTAACTGGCTAAGCGTTCGAATAGAATCCTGGCGGTACGACTCATAAGTCAAATTATATCGTTTCTTCTGATACTGGTAATTCTCCTTGGTCTCCTGGAAATCCTGTTCCGATATCAGATTTTGCTCGTGCAATTTCTTTTGACGCTCATATTTCGATTTCAGAATCTCCATCTGTGATTTGGCATTTGCCAGTTCCTGCTTCAGTTGCAACGAATTCTGCTGAATATTCAGGCGGCTATTGCGTACGTTGTTGATCTGGTCATACAACCCCGTCGTCTGCTGCATCACATTCAAACGCAGGCTGGAGTTATTCATCGTAAGAATGGTATCGCCCTTATCAACCATCGTGCCTGATTCGCGGTCAACATCCTTGACCACTCCGCCTTCAACCGCATCCAGGTAGATTGTACGTATAGGCTGCACCGTTCCTGTCACCTGTATAAACTCCTGGAACGAATCTTTTGTAACGGTACTCACTGTGAGCTTATCACGATCTACATTGAGGGTCGATCGCATATCCATAAACACAAAGCTGTAGATGAATAAAGCCAAAACGGCTATCCCGCCGACAATCATGGCGATACGCTTTGTGGTCCAAGTCTTCTTTTTGATCTTCTTGTCCATCCCCTTGCTGGAGATGCGGTCATCTGCATTCTGAGCCATCTATATTTCTTTTCTCAAGTTTCTTGTTGATTCGCTAATACATAGTATTCAATGATTGTGCCAAATCGAAAGTACCTAGTCAAATCGCATTCAATGCTAATTTATAAGATTGACATGTGCACATTGATACAGGATGTGTACGATATCGAACACTTTTTGTTACAGTATGAGCACCCCATGAAGGGGAAACAATATTTGATAATACCAACGTATTAATCCTAATAAATCGCCGGGAGTCAATTGAAGATTCAGATGAATGTTAGACAATCCGGATCACCTCTGTAGAAAAATCACGACCGTTACGGTCATTATGACCTATACGCTATTCGCCAAATACTGCAAGTCCTGCTTCCCTTTTGAGCATAGACTTTACGAACTAAGTTAGCCTTTTTTCAGGATGGCATCGATTTGGCGAAAGATATTGCGTTTGTAATGTTCGCGCTGTTGATCCGGCACAGAAAATTCATACTCCGGATCATGAACCTCTACACTTGTCTTATTTTCTCCTACTTTTTT
>DATFLI010000254.1:0-7356 GCA_035267805.1 Balneolaceae bacterium
TGCTTGGGGGCATCGGTAACGGAGTATGAGACAGGATCCAGCATCTGCCCGTGTACTAAAAATGGGGATAACATCAAGATGATGATCCCCATCACTTTTTTAGTCGAAATAGTCATTACCAAGAAGGTTAAGGTTAAACACAGATGTAAACCTGCGTTTATTCTTTAACTACCCAAACCTTGATCTGTGCTTTAATCTCACTTATCAGGCTTATCGTAGCGGTGTATTCACCTAACGTACTGATGTCTTGGTCTAGTGTAATCTTACGTTTATCAATATTGATATCGCGTCGTTCAAGCACATCATCAATATCCTGCGTGGTTACAGAGCCGTGAATACGATCATCTTCACCAACAGCAACCGGAATTGTAACCGAAAGCGTTTCCAGACGCTCGGCCATATCCTGTGCATTTTTAACCGTCAACTCAGCACGTTGGGCAGCCTTCTCGCGCATCCGCTCAACTTGCTTGAGCGCACCCTCGGTAGCCATCATTGCTTTACCCTGCGGAATCAGGTAGTTGCGACCGTATCCGGCTTTCACCTCAACGATGTCACCCGATTCCCCAAGCTTATTGACATCTTCTCTTAAAATTAATTTCATGTATTTATTTGCCATGGGTATAAAACTTTTTTATCGAAGGTTATCTGCTACATAGGGTACCATACCGAGAAATCGTGCTCGCTTAATTGCACGTGACAATTGCCGCTGGTATTTGGCACTGGTACCGGTTACACGCCGGGGAAGAATTTTTCCCTGATCGTTCATAAAACGTTGCAGCAAATCAGTGTCTTTATAATCTATATATTCGATGCCCGCCTTGGTGAACTTGCATTCACGGGTCTTAATATGCCCCTTCTTCGGGTGTGATGGATTCTTAATCATAATACAAAACCTTTTTATTTATAGAGATGAATTAATCTTCGTCTTCTTCGTCATCTTCCTCATGATCTTCTACAAAGACTGTAGGAACGGCATTTTTGCGCTGGAGCTCGCGATGACGCAACATTTTTGCATCATATTTAAGGGTAAGATAGCGCATAATCTGATCGTCAATGCGAAGGGCGCGTTCCAACTTCTCGATGAGCTCGCCGGGAGCGGTAAAATAAGCGTTTACATAGTAACCGCTTGATTTGTTATCCATTTCAAATTCGAACTTGCGGATTCCCCACTCATCGACTTCATCAATTTCTCCACCGTTATCTCTGATAAATTCGGTGAACTTTTCAATGACCTCCTTGTACTGGTCTTCTTCCAGGACCGGAGAAATAATATAGGTTAATTCGTAATAATTTCTACTCATTTGGATATGTTTCCTTTGGTTGTTTCTGTTTGAAACAGCCGACGTAATGATTTTCACTCGTCAGCAGGCACGCAAAAATAGTGCTTTTTGCGGTTAATTACAATTGGAATAAATAGGATAACAGGGAATTACTTTACCATTCCTCGACAGCAAAAACACGACTTAAGTTACATGAAAAAAGATCCTCACATTACATGTGCAACCCAATTGCCGGCGTAAAAAGAGGATAAGAGATTATGCAAGCCCCCGAATGCAATACCAAAATATAAAGTCATGATAGCAAGTATAATCAGCGTGGAACGGAAGAGGAGTCCTGATTTTACAAGGGGCACGTCTTTGTGTGCTTCCCGGAAATACATATAAACCATTGGTCGCAGGTAATAATATACGCTTGCCGCACTTGCCAGTACACCAACGATAGCCAAGCCAATGTTGCCTGAATCTACGGCTGCGGCAAATACCATATATTTTCCAACGAACCCAACAAAAGGCGGGATTCCGGCTAATGAGAATAAAAAGAATGATAACAAAACTCCCATTAAGGGACGTTTGAAACCAAGTCCGGCGTAATTGTTAATGTCGGTAAAATCGAGCCCCTGTTGACGCTCATAATAAGCAACCACCCCAAAAGCGCCCACATTCATAATGGTGTAAGCGAGGAGATAAAACAACACTGCGCTATACCCTTCCGGCGTAGCGGCAACCAATCCGACCAATAAATAGCCGGCATGTGCAATACTGGAATAAGCAAGCATTCGCTTGATATTATCCTGTACCAGTGCGATGATGTTGCCCAGAATCATTGTGATAATAGCGATAATCTGCATCACTCCGGTCCAATTGCCGGTATTGGCAGGAAGCATTTTGGTAAGTACAAGAATCAAGGCTACAAATGTTGCAGACTTTGAGGCCGTCGCAAAATAAGCGGTAAGTGTGGTGGGAGTCCCCTGGTAAACATCCGGTGTCCACATATGAAAAGGCACTGCAGATATTTTAAAGAAAAATCCGACAAGCAGTAATCCGGCTCCCGCTATAAATAACATGTTGGAGCTCGCCGCCTTAGCAATATCAGGGAAATAGAGTGATCCGGTTGCGCCGTAAAGAAGGGCCATTCCATAAAGTAGAAATCCTGTCGAAAAGGCTCCCAGTAAAAAATATTTGATTGATGCCTCTGCACCGGTTTTACGCTCTTTAATCAAACCGGCCAATACATACAAACTTATTGACATGGTCTCTAGTCCAACAAAAATCATGATTAGATTATTGGCACTGGCTAATCCCAGCATGCCGGTAGTGGCAAAGAGCAACATGGCGTAGACTTCACCGTAATCATGGTTGATCGCCTGTAAGTATTCGCGCGAGATCAACACGCAAAAAAGAGAACCGAATAAAACAATCACATTACCAAAGGCTGAAACGCCCCCGTAAGTAATCATCCCGGAGAAAGCCTCCCCGGCCGGTCCGAACAAATCAATAATAGAGATAATCAGTCCGGCGACTAATGCCACAGCCGTAAGGCCATAAATAGCATCATGATCATTTTTGTATGAATCAATAAGAATAGCAATGAGTCCGGCTATACCTGTGATAACACCGGGTAAAAAAGCGTTGAGATCGTGTAAGTAATCCATGCAACTTATTTGTTATACAGTGACTCGATGGTTTTTGCGAGCTTGATATCTTTGGCGGTCACTTTTCCACCTGCATCATGAGTGCTCAGTGAAATATTAACCGTGTTATAAACATTAAAAATTTCAGGGTGATGAACTTGTTCTTCAGCTTCAAAACCAATCCGGGTGATATAACTAAGCGCATCCCGAAAATTGTCGAAACTAAATTCTTTGCTCAGCTTATCATCTTTGTACTCCCATCCCGGGAGCTTATCAAGTTCTTTTGAAATCTTTTCTTCAGATAGTGGTTCAGCCATTGTACTAGTGATTTGGAGTATTCGATGCTAATTCATCCGTTACATCATACAATGATGAAGCCCATCCCGGAAGTTCCTTGGTCGATGCCGACCGCTTAACTGCCATCCTTTTCTGATTGGATGTGTGCAATAATTCCTTCACTTGTGCCTCGGAATATTGGGTAAAGTCAACAGGGCGAACGCCTATCCAGACCATGAAAATGATCAGTGGGATAAGTAATCCGATTTCCCGGGCATTCAGATCGATCAATTTCTCATTTTTCTCATGCTTCATAGGACCAAACATGACCCGCTGGTACATCCATAACATATATCCGGCTGCTAAAATCACACCCATTGCAGCAAATACGGTAAAGGCATTATGCGGGATAATTTGCGAACTAAACGATCCATTGAGGATTAAAAACTCACCAATAAATCCGTTGAGCCCCGGCAAACCGATAGAAGCAAGCATTGCAATCATAAATACCGTTGCAAAAACAGGAACAACCTTGGCAATTCCTCCATAATCTTCAATCTGGCGGGTATGGGTGCGATCATAAATCATCCCGACAATAAGGAATAAAGCGCCGGTTGAAAGTCCGTGGTTAATCATCTGCAGAAGCGCACCCTGCACTGCTATCGTGTTAAAAGCAAATAATCCCAATACCACAAAGCCAAGGTGACTGACCGAAGAATACGCGACTAATTTCTTTACGTCTTTCTGAACCATTGCCACCAGCGCACCGTAAATTATTCCGATCACCGCGAGAGTTGCCATATAAGGAGCAAATTCGGTAAAGGCATTAGGGAAAAGCGGCAGGCAAACCCGCAGCAGACCGTACGTTCCCATCTTCAGCATAATGGATGCAAGAACCACCGAACCTGCCGTTGGCGCTTCGGTGTGTGCATAAGGCAACCAAGTATGGAATGGGAAAAGCGGTACTTTAATACAAAAGGCCAGTGAAAAGGCCAGGAACAAGTATGTTTGTTGAACCAACCCTATTTGATAAGCACTGCTTGATAAAAATCGCCAGTCGGTAGTGAATCGAAATCCTTCCATAAACGAGCCGGCATCATATCCCACATATATCAGCCCAACCAGCATGATGAGAGATCCCACGAGCGTATAGACGAAAAATTTGACCGTAGCATGAATACGATTTTCGCCCCCCCAGATCCCGATCAGGAAATACATAGGGATAAGTGACAATTCGAAAAACACGTAGAATAAAGCTAAATCAAGTGAAGCAAAGACCCCCATGGATGCCGTCTGTAAAAGAAGGAGCATACAATAATACCCAACCACGTGTTTCTTTACGGAATCCCAAGAAGATAGAATAACAATGGGTCCCATCAAGGTAGTCAGCATAAAAAGCAGCAGGCTAAGCCCATCAAGCCCCACCAGATACTTAATATCCAGGCCAGACATGATTGGAGCACCTTCCGTTACATATTGCAGCGTGCCTGAGTGAGCAATATTAAAATTGAACAGCAAGGGCAGGGAAAGCAAGAAAGTAGCTCCCGTAGCAATCAGGCTTATCCATTTCGTGGCTTTCTCGCTGCGAGCAAGCAAAATTCCCGCAATACCTAACAGCGGCAGATAAATACAAATATTGAGAAGTAACTCCATGTTCAGAATTATTTTACAGAATCAACAAACTTAATACGATGATAACACCAAGAACCAGCGCAAGAGCATAGCTGCTTGCAACTCCCGTTTGAATGTAACGGAACACACTACCGAACAACCTGACGACCCCGCCGACAGTATTAACAACACCGTCTACAATTTGCATATCAAAACGGGCTAACCCTTTATCGGAAAAGTTAACAAGAGGATCGACGATGACGCCTTCGTATAGCTCATCGAGGTTGTATTTTTCTTTCCAGGTCTGATATAAACCTCCAAAACGATTGGCAAAGGCAGCGTCGGATTCTACAATTGATCCACTGCCATACATGCGGTAAGCTACATATAGACCGCCAACAGCCAATACTATTGATATAAGCATAAGTATCCATTCCGTGGAATGACTCATTGTCATTTCAAACGTGGCCGTCACCGGGTGCAACCATTCATGCAAGAGGTTGGTTTGAGCTTCGCCGGATGTAAAAATAGACCCTATTGTTTCGGGGATTCCCAACAGGCCACCAATCGTTGCCAAAATACCGAGACTCCATAACGGAATAGTCATCGTTTTGGGACTTTCGTGCAAATGCTTTTCTCCACCAACCGCTTCCGATATTTTCTTAGGCAGCTTAAACTCTCCATTGAAAGTTCCAAACGTCAATCGGAACATATAGAAAGCAGTCAGGAATGCAGTAATCATTCCAACACCCCAAAGAATAAAGTAGAGTGCATTCGCATATTGACCTAACCCGGCGTTGAATGTAAAAGCTAATATTTCATCTTTCGAAAAGAAGCCGGCAAGTGGCGGAATACCTGAAATGGCGATAGTAGCCAACATAAACGTCCAATAGGTCGAAGGCATATACTTTTTAAGCCCTCCCATAAATCGCATATCCTGGGGATCAAAATGCACATCCTTGCCCTCTTCGTGCAATCCATGTTCAACATGCTGCATGGCATGAATGACCGAGCCGGATCCTAAAAACAGACACGCCTTAAAGAATGCGTGCGTTATAACGTGGAAGATTGCAGCCGTAAATGCCCCGGACCCCAGTGCCAAAAACATATACCCGAGCTGAGATACGGTAGAATAGGCCAGCACACGCTTAATATCATTTTGGGTCATCGCAATGGTAGCTGCGACCAGGGCCGTCAATGCTCCAATAGAAGCAATGATAATCATCACTTGCGGTGCCATTACAAACATCGGTGACAAGCGTGATATCAAATATACTCCGGAGGTAACCATAGTAGCAGCATGAATCAGCGCCGAAACAGAAGTCGGACCTGCCATGGCATCGGGCAACCATAAGAACAAAGGTATCTGCGCACTTTTACCGGTCGCTCCAATAAACATCAGGAGTCCAATCCAAAATTTTGCATCGGCCGGAATCGCATCCAGGTGATTAAGTATTACATGGAATTGTAAGCTTCCCACGTACTGAAAGGTCATGAACATAGCAACCAGGAAAGCAAAGTCGCCAACCCGGTTATAAAGAAAAGCTTTCTTCGCTGCAGAAGAATTATCCATATCGGTATACCAAAACCCGATAAGCAGATAAGAGCAAAGCCCCACACCCTCCCAACCGAGGAAGAGTAACAGCAGGTTATCCGCCATCACCAGATTGAGCATTGCGAAAATGAATAGATTCAGGAAAGCAAAAAACTTCCAATACCCTTCATCCTCCCACATATAGCCGATGGAATACAAGTGAATCAAAAACCCAACACCAGTCACAACCAGAATCATGACCAGCGAAAGCTGATCAATCTGGTAGGCTACATTGACATGGAAACTGCCAACATTAATCCAGGTAAAAAGATTCGTAATGACGGCCTCAGACTCATGACCGGTATTTATAAAAAAGTAAACTGCAAAAACAAAAGGAATAAAAACGGCCAGGTTCGAGATAGTGCCAATCAGCGCCTTTTTTTGACGGTAGGAATCAGAACTTAATCCGATAAGGCCATTAATAAGAAATCCCAATAATGGGAGTAAAATAATCAGACTAGTAAGCGTGGTAGCAGAATCCATTAAAACGTTGTTTCAGATTTGTATCCTCACAAATTTCGGCTCAAAATTTAGCCAATCCTCAATGTTTTCCCAAGGGAAATTTCGTACGTCGCAAAGATACAAAAAAGTGAGTGAAGGTAAAGAGTTTTATTGCAGATTTGGCCTTCAAATTTAATGTTCTATTTATACCAAATATAAAGTGCTAATGAAATCCAACATGCTTTTAACAAATTTTATAAGACCAGAGCAAGAATAAATTTTAAAACTAATCACCATCTTTTATTTTAAGCGTCAATTCTATTAGTTAGGAACATATTTAACGGAGTTCTCGTGAAGTTGAAAAACATTTTCACCAAAATAACGGCTTTAGTTTTTTCATTCTCATTATTTTTTATGGCCAGCCCAGTTTATGCTGCTGCTGAACAGGCCCACGAATTTGATGGCGGAGCATTAAGCATATGGTGGGTTTTGCCATTTGCCGGCATCCTCTTATCAATTGCCA
>DATFLI010000255.1:0-2710 GCA_035267805.1 Balneolaceae bacterium
AACATTGCTCAACTTATCATTCCGGACCCGCGGTGGAATCTAACAATGCTTATCAACTTTTTACTCATTCAACGATGGTTGAAGATTTCTTGCCTTTGATAGATCCTTCGATTCCCTCAGGATGACAGCCTTTAAAGGGGAATCAATTTTCATTTTGCTTCCCTCTGTGTAAAAACTTTGTGTCCTCTGTGGTTATATTCCTAATCCGCGAAAATCCGCGTCATCTGCGTTATCCGCGTTCTATCTTTTGAGCTGAAATAAGACGGACCCCACTTGGGCAATGGAGCCCATCAATCAATCACTATTAGCTAATTGTTTTCTTATCTTCGCTACCTGTTCCGGGGTGGTGGTCGGAGCGTTGTTTCCCCAGCTTGTGCGTTCGTGGTTTATGATTGCCGAAATTTCCTTATCCGACAACTGATCAGCCCACGCAGGCATTTGTGCGGTATATTTCACTCCATTGATCGTTTTACCCTGTAATCCATGTAACACGATTTTAATATGTTGTGTAGGATCCTGCCCCGTCACAACCGGATCGCCGGCTAATGGTGGGAATACACCAGTCAACCCCTGACCATTAGTCTGATGGCAGCTTGCACAGCTGGTGCGAAATAAGTTGGCCCCCAAAGCATTACCACCACTTTTACTTTCCCCGCTTTCTTTGCCGGCAGCAGCCATATTCGCTTGTTTCGTTATTTTTCCATAAGTCGGTGTATTCGCATATTCCGGCGGTGGATTCCATTGACGCGCAATATAGAAGGTGGCCCAGGCCACAACAACCAGTAACAACACCCAGGCCCAGGTCGGGATTGGAGCGGGCGTCTCAGCCCGGTTCGGCTGCCAGTATTGTTCGGTTTCACCACCATAGGAGTTGATTAATATCGGTACTTTGCCTTCCAGAATGTCATCCGCCTGCAATCCATTGATACCGATTCCGGGACCATTACGAACTTCAAATGGAATGGTTCGTACTCCTTTTCGACCATTCGAATCATAGGCTTCGATGCGCAGTTTATGGTGACCATCATCAAGCGCGCTCGTATCCAGTTCAAAACGTACCGGTGGCCGATAGGTTAAGAGGGGTTCTTTCTCATCGTCCAGAAAGACAATTACACGACTTTTATCATCCTTAATATTTTCCAGTTCCTCACTCATAAATACATTAAACTTTAATGATTAAAAATCCTCTTGTAAGATGCGTCGTTTGATATGGTCGGCATTTTTTTCTTTTTTCTTGGGCTTAAAGAAATTTTTAAACATCAAATAGTACACCCATATCACAACGATTACAGAAAAAACCACGATGGCATAATCGAAGAAACCACTCGGTCCGTCTTGTCGCCCGCCTACACTGGTTGAAAAATCCGTGGCTTGCTGTACAAAAAGTAAAAGTGAAATCATTAAGGAAGTCATTGTGCTGTCTTATTTTGTTTGTCCTGATTTCTGATTTTGGCTACATCCTGCGGAGTGATGGTCTTACCGTGATTCCCGAAATGCGTCCGCTCATAATTAATAACCGCGGCTACTTCCGCATTACTCATCGACTCGCCAAGCGGCGGCATCTGCGCCGAATATTTTACACCGCCAATCGTTTTGCTCGATTTTCCATACAGGACTGTTTCGATGTGCTCGGTCGGATCAATGTTATTAACAACAGGATCTCCAGCCAAAGGCGGAAACGCACCAGGTACGCCTTTTCCATTTTGCTGATGACAAGCCGCACAGTTTTGTACAAATATGTTTTTTCCATTTAACTTACTACCCGAAGCTGCCGCTTGTTGACCTCCACCTGAATTTTGCGATTCCGTGGTTTTTTGTTGTCCGTTTGGCAGTGGCGTTTGCTTAAGGGATAAGACATAAGCAATCAGGGCTTTTGCGCGTTGCGTGGGAACGACTTTACCGTTCTTGGGTGCAAATTGTTTTGGGACGGGAACAACCGTCTCGTTTGGGCCCGGATTTTTCTCTACTTTAAATAGCCAATGAAATGCCGGCATAACCGACTGCTTGACTACAGAACGAGGATCATATAAGTGAATATAATTCCAGGTTTTGCTGGCTCGTCTTTTACCGACATTGCTGAGATCGGGACCGGTTCGTTCCGTTCCTAAAACATTAGGAGTTTCCTGCCAAATATTGAGACGGTGGACATGGGCATAGTCACCCGGAGTAGACGGACGTCCCCATACTTTATCTTCCGCTAATGGACGAACCTGCTGGGTATGACAATATTCACATCCTTCGTCGATATAAACCCGCATTCCTTCTTTTTGGAGCTTCGTCATGGGCTTGGAACCTGGAATGGGTTTATTATGATCCTGCACCCAAAATGCGGGTCCTACGGCAATAATCAGACTTAAACCGATGAAGCCGAAAAATACGACACCAAATAATAATTTATGATTTTTGTGAAAACTGAGTTTCATAATAGTATTTTAATGAGATCCGTACTTTATGCTAATTGTCTGGCTGCCTGCGCCGATTCCGACGATGCTTCTATCTGTCCCGGTCGCATCACGTAAATATTATAAGCGAATACCAGGTGTGAGATGAACATCAGGGTACCGCCGATACCTCGCCAGACCCAATAGGGTACCATTAAGGAAACCGAGTTAATAAACGGTTGACCGGCAATCCAGCTTTGTCCTTGAAAGGTGCCACCGATCATCATGGAAGCACCGTAAATAATAAGTCCGGTAAGTGCGAGCCAGAA
>DATFLI010000256.1:0-5423 GCA_035267805.1 Balneolaceae bacterium
TTGCATGAAGGAAATCCCGATGACATGACCACGATCTTTTGGGATTATCTGAACCTTTTGCTGTTGCTTAAGATGAATATGTTTACGCTTTCCGTGGATGCCATTCGGAAACATCAAAAAAAGTTGCAAGACCTGTTTCACAAGGTTGGCTATATCGACGCGATGATCTCGGTAGCTTCTTTCAAGACTGGCATCGAAAAACAATGCAAGCCGTCATTTCATCCTTCTTCAGAAGAACTGAAATATGAGCTGATGTATCATCCGTTACTGGAAGACCCGGTACCGAATTCCATTAAAGTGGGCCGGAAGGGACTTTTGATTACCGGCTCGAATATGTCAGGTAAGACTACCTTTCTGAAGACACTCGGCGTGAATCAGATTCTGGCACAGAGCTTTAATTTCTGTTGCGCTGAAAAAGCAGACATTACCTTTTGTAATGTCGTATCCTCCATGCGCAGAGAAGATGACCTCTCGGAAGGCAAAAGTTTTTATCTGGGCGAAGTAGAACGCGTTAAAAAGTTGATCGATTTGGCTTCAATGCAGGATGAAAACTTCCTGTTTCTGCTGGATGAGATCTATCGGGGCACAAACACCATCGAGCGCATTGCAGCCTCCAAAGAGGTGCTAAAATGGCTAAACCGGCCGCACAGTTTTGTGTTGGCCTCAACCCATGATCTGGAACTCGTAGATTTGCTGGCAGAAGAATATTCTTTCTATCATTTTGCCGAAGAAGTGGGCGACCAAGAGTTATCTTTTGATTATAAGATCAAGCCGGGCCAGTCATCCACCAAAAATGCAATTAAACTTTTACGGGTTTGGGATTACCCGTCCGAGATTGTTGATAGCGCCATGGATGTGTCGCATATGCTGGAAGAAGAAGGCGTCATCAATATGCATATTAATAAAAAGGTTGATTAAGCAGCCAGATGCCCCCGAAAAATTTTTCAAGAACAGAAAACTTTCTGCAAGTTACTCTATACCACAAGCGTCATTGGAAATGACATTCCGACAAGCTTCGGAAGAACAGAAGACGGTATTTCCTTCCATAAAAAGGTCAAAACGTCCTAAAAGGATCCATACTTGACAAAGCCCTCTTCTAACGCAATTGCCTGCTTAGAGTTAGTGGATATCTTTTTGAAAATAATTATTGTAAATTAGTATATCTTTATGGAGTTTTAGGAGGAGTGGCTAATAAATAACTGTATGAAAACCGAATATAAGAGAGAGATTATATCCGGTTATATCAAAAATGGCTTTTGATGGGGTTAGATCAAGTTGACGATTTTTCATTTTTAATGAAGGCCTACTTGGACTTCGACGGAAGATGGAAAAAGGCTTCGGCTTCTTTTTGTGATTTTTTGGGATATACAGAAAAGGAGCTGTTTTCCATAAAGCTGAGCTATGTCTGTCACCCGGAAGACGTGGCAAAATGCCGGAAACTGTTATCCAAATCCGAAGAAAGCTTTACTGAATTCGACACCAGGTTTATCCACAAAAGCGGAAAAATTGTATGGGCAAATATTAAGGCTGCCATTGTCAACGATAAGTTTGGAGATCCGAATTCAATTGCGATATATGCTACTGATATCACCCGTTATAAGAATTCGGAACCACAACTCGAGCTACAGATTGAATGGATACAGCAATTCCTAAACTGGCATCACCTTGTGGAAAACAGTCCGCTGCCCGTGCTGATTTCTATTGATGGAGTTATCAAATTTGTTAATAAGTCCTTACTGCAATTATTTGGCTTTGAAAACGAAAAAAAGTTAATCAATAAATCGCTCTCTGATCTTTTCAATAATCATCAGCAAAGAAACATAAAAAATGGGATTAGCAAAGAAAGTCCGACTATTTCAGAACAGCATTTCGTTAGAGCAAGCGGTGCTGAGGTCATCGTTGAAGCAAGATCACTGCCTGTTGAATTTGAGGGTCATCAAGCGTTGCAAACCGTGCTATACGACATCACCAAGTCAAGACAGCAACTGAAACAGACGACGCATGACCTTAAAGAAAAGGAAACATTATTACAGGAAATTCACCACCGCGTAAAAAATAACCTGGCTGTAATTTCAGGATTACTGGAACTGCAGGTCATGAATACCGAGGAAACACAAGTAAAAGAACTCCTGCGGGAAAGTCAGCTTCGCATTCAATCCATGGCCCTCATCCATGAGAAACTTTATCAGTCAACCAATCTGTCGGATATCGCTTTTGACAACTATGCCCGCGATTTGGTTGATTCCATCGTCAGCAGTTATCAAAATGACGGTAAAAAAATCATGATTCATTATGATTTAGATGAGATCGAACTTGATGTCACAAAAGCGATTCCTGCCGCCTTGGTTTTAAACGAACTAGTATCAAACTGCTATAAACATGCCTTTACCGGAAAAAAAGATGGCGACGTTAAAATCAGCATCAAAAAAGTGACCAATGAAATTATGATGTCGGTCTCTGATAATGGATTGGGCATCCCCGATAATTTTTCGATGCAAAATCAGGATACTCTCGGAATGAAACTGATCAACAAGCTAAGCACCCAACTCAACGGAGAGATCACCTTCGAATCGATAAATGGGACGACCTTTACCTTAAACTTTCCCGACGCCGAATAGAAAATGTAAATTTAACGTCAGTTCGATATAAGAATCATCTGGAACCAAACAGTATATGCTTTTAAAGAAGGGATAAATCCAATCCCTCTCGAACCCTCCCGGCACCTTAAAACAGCTACCGGGCTGCCTCGAAGACTTTTAATGCTGCAGAAATCGATTCCAGAGTTTTTCTCCCTGCGGGCAGGGAGAAATCAAAAGAGGGTCACCCAGAGGCTTCATAAAACCAAGCTGGCTAATCAGCCTGAAAAACTCAGCTTGTTCCACTGCAGTGCCATTGGCAACGATGGCTCCTTTTTGACCCACCCTTATTCCCTCCCTGCCAGGCAAGGAGGGAGACTTTTTTTATGAGCTGGCCAAATCGATTCAGTGTATCTTGCGTTGTCAATGAGACCAATCTTGGTTCAGCATCCTATCGAACATTATTTGGTGAGGAACCACATCCCTCAATCGAGCATTACCGAATACGAAGCTTAGTGCTTATCTCGAACTCAGGTTAAATTTAACTAGAGCAATATGAGACCAAATTATATCGCCCGACCGTAAATCCAGTGTCCGGACAGAAAACTAGGCAAAACGATCCGCCAATCGATTAATTAAATAACCGCTTTCTTCCAGGGCCTGTGAGGCAAATTTTCCGAAGAAATCGGTAACCGATTCAAACTCTTTAATAAACCCCTCCTTATCATCATTTTTGACCATCTGTGCTAATCGATCGTTATGCTCAATAAAGTTTAGCAAAAGCTCGCGCCGTTCTTCATTGGCAAACACAATATCCGCATACAGTTCGGCGCTCTGGGCAAAGATACGCCCGGTCATCATCAATTCTGCCCGGTAAATGGGACTCGAGTAGTCCAAAATATCCTGGGGTTTCAGATCATATGTTTTCATAAACGATCCGTGCAAAAGTGCTACAAAGTGACGTAAGCCCTGCACCATATTCATCACATGATCGTGCTTTTGGGGATCCGCCTCAATCACACGCATGCCCCACAGTTCGGATTGCTTGATCACCCATTGCGAGGCTTCGGCATCCCGCATCGGACATACGACCATCAGCTGTTTTGACAAATTATCTACATCCGGGCCGTGCATCGGGTGCATCCCCAACACCGGTCCGATATGAGCTTCCAGCATGGCTTTGATAGAGTCGGTTTTGTTGCTGGTAAAATCGGCAAGAATAGTATCCTCTTTCAGCTTCGGCGCCAGCCGGTTGATCACATCCACCGTTACGTTAATGGGCACAGAAACGATAGCCAAATCCAGCTTGGGCGCAATTTCCTCGAGCTCGTACCAGTTGTGTTTGTCTATTTGATGAACCACATGTCCCGTCTGCTCTACTATTCTGGAATAAAGACTTCCCATGCCGCCGCGGGCGCCGATAATCAGAATATGCTTCGGTTCCTCGGTTGCCCGCGGGAATTCGTTCGACGACTGACTGGCACGAGAAGAAGCCATAATCATCCGCAAAAAATCTTCCGCCCAGTTGGGATCCAAATCTCGCTCTGCGGCCATACCGCGGAATTTATCAGTCTTATCATCCTCACGTTTGGGGGCGAAGATAGGCGGCCGGTTCTGAATTTTCTTTTCGATTACTTCATCAATAATTTGTTTCCGTTCGGAGAGCAAATCCAGCAGCTGCTGATCGATTTCGTCAATACGCTTACGCTGCGGACCTAATTTCTTTTCTTCTTTTGTCATTTTGCCGTTGAATATGCTAACTGGATATCATTTGTTACACGGGATACACGATCACACGTCCCGAAAAATTACATGCCATTTAAACTAAAGGATTACTATCAATTGCCCTAAAAAAATGTGATTTTAATAGAATGATTTAGCACTAATTTCGTTTTATTTCAACGTACTAGAATTTAGACCCACAGGGGATGCGATTGATCGCGTCCCCAATTCAAAAGATTTAACAATACATGTCCCACTTTGATTTACAATCTCCCTGGCCGCCGGCCGGCGATCAACCCCAGGCTATAAAAGAATTGGTTGAGGGCGTAAATAATGGCGACAAATACCAAACACTTTTAGGAATAACCGGTTCCGGTAAAACTCGGACCGTCGCTGATGTCATTGACCAGGTCGAGCGTCCGACACTGGTGATGAGCCACAACAAAACCCTGGCGGCACAGCTATACCGCGAGCTTAGTGATTTCTTTCCCGACAACCGGGTAGAGTTTTTCATTTCGTATTATGACTACTACCAGCCGGAAGCCTATATCTCATCCCAGGATAAATATATAGAAAAGGATCTATCGATTAACGATGAGATCCAAAAACTGCGACTGCGAGCGACCAGTTCCCTGCTTTCCGGGCGGCGGGATGTCATTATCGTCTCTTCGGTAAGCTGCATCTACGGGATCGGTTCTCCGTCGGAATATGAAAAGCTGATTATTACTTTAAAAGCCGGCGACCAGGTTCCCCGAAATAAATTGCTTTATGATCTGGTGGATCTGCACTACACGCGCAATGATCGGGAGTTCAGCCGGGGCACATTTCGTGTGCGGGGCGATGTGGTGGATTTGTATCCTGCTTATGCCGAAGACGGATTGCGCATCCATTTTTGGGGCGATGAAATCGAAAAGATGGAAATTGTGGATACTGAGTCCGGCAATGTGCTGGACACTGTTGATGAATTCCGAATTTACCCGGCATCCCATTATGTAACGACGCAGGGCCGACTGGAAGAAGCAATTGACAAAATTCGTGATGAGCTGCACTGGCGCATAGGTGTGCTCAATGATGAAGGCAAATATCTCGAAGCTAAACGACTGGAGCAGCGTACCTTGTTCGATA
>DATFLI010000257.1:0-6845 GCA_035267805.1 Balneolaceae bacterium
TGCGATATCGTTATCTCCGCAATAAAATACGATAATTGATGGATGATACTTTCCGATCACTTGCCGGTAATAATGCTGGACGTCCGAGATATGAGCGCCGCCGAATCCGCGATTGATCACCGGATAATTCGGAAAAGCATCGTGGGATTTCCAGAACCGAATGCTCGAGCTCCCTACAAACAGGATAGCCTGATTCGGATAACTATTTTTGGCATCCCACAGTTTGAAATTATCAATTTCCTGCTGAAAACGCTGTGGGTCGGGATCCTTAACGGGCGCCTGCGCTTTGCTTATTCCCTGAATAACAAAAAGAAACACAAATAAGAAGAACCACTTTCTTGTTCTCATATTCCAAATATTTATCCGGTTGAAATTACTATATCTCGTTGATTACCAACTGTCCTTTATGATAGATCGCCTCGGCACGACCCACCATCTCCCTACCTAAATAAGGAGAATTCTTGGATTTTGATTTGACCAGGGTTTCTTCATAGGTCCACTCCTGGTCGGTATTAAAAAGCGTCAAATTGGCTTTGGCGCCTTCTTCGATTTTAGGGATTTCCAAATTCAGAATCTTTCGCGGGTTTTCGACAAATTTTTCAAGTAATGTCTCCAGATCTAACACACCGGATTTCAACAGTTGTCGCACACTTACGCCCCAGGCCGTCTCCAGACCGATAATTCCGTTAGGGGCATAAATAAATTCTACTTCTTTTTCTTCAATGGCATGGGGGGCGTGATCGGTACAAATAGCATCAATAGTACCGTCAGCCAACCCTTCAAGCATCGCATCCACATCCTCCTGACTACGCAGGGGCGGATGCATTTTAACGTTCGTATCAAAATTCCTTTTTTCAATCTCTTCTTCCGTCAAATCAAAGTGGTGCGTGCAAACTTCGGTGGTAACATTCACACCGTCAGCCTTGGCACGACGAACCAGGTCCACCGCCTTGGCAGTACTGATGTGTGCCACATGAATATGCCCGCCGGTAAACTCGGCCAGCAAAATATCGCGGGCAATCATCACTTCCTCGGCAATGCCCGGCGTGCCGTCCAAACCCAGCCGCGCCGACACTTTGCCTTCATGCATATATCCCGGACGCGAGAGCTTCAGATCCTCTTCGTGATTAATGATCGGCAGATCCCACATTGAAGAATATTCCAGTGCCACACGCATGAGCTGCGAATTATAGACCGGATCGCCGTCATCACTGAACGCCACTGCTCCTCCCTCTTTCATGTCGGCAATCTCGGCAATCGATCGGCCCTCACGTTCTTTAGATACACAGCCAATCGGATGCACTTCAACCGGCAGCTTCTCCGCTTTCTTTTTGATAAACTCAACAACATCCCGCGTATGAATCGGCGGATTGGTATTCGGCATGCATGCCACTTCCGTAAATCCCCCGAATGCGGCCGCCCGACAACCGGTTTCGATCGTCTCTTTGTGTTCATACCCAGGCTCACGAAGGTGCACATGCATGTCCATCCACCCACCGGAGAGGTATGCTCCATTGCCATCATGCATTTCTTCATTCTCTTTGGGATCCAGACCCGAGCCGATCTCTGTGATCGTACCATCGGAAATTCGCACATCCAGCTGTTCGGAGCCATCGAAATCCCCACCGAACGGTTTAACATTTTTAAAGAGTAAATTAGGAGTGTAACTCATAAAAACTTTCCGTTATTTTTGATTGCAAATATACGTGTTTTAATCAGAATTCAATAATGGACTAATAGCTGTCAGCTATCAGTAATCAACTTTCAGAAAGATTACGCTGACTGCTGAAAACTAACGGCTGAAAGCCTAATCTATGTCACAATCCGATTTATTTACACCATCAACGCTCTCCGTTTCGGAACTAACGAAAGAAATCAAATCACTGCTTGAGGGTAATTTCCTCGATATCAAAGTCGAGGGAGAAGTGAGCAACGCATCCACCAGCCGAAGCGGACATACCTATTTTACACTTAAGGATGAAGACGCCCAGCTTTCTTGTGTTATCTGGAGCAGCGTATCCCGCAGGCTAAAAACTGAACTTGTCGACGGGCAACATGTCATAGCCGGAGGCGACATCCAGGTGTACCCTCCGCATGGAAAATATCAGCTGATTGTTCGATCGGTCGAACAGGCTGGGAAAGGAGCACTTCAGGAAGCATTTGAAAAACTGAAAAAGCAGCTCAAGGAAGAAGGACTGTTCGACGACGTTCACAAGCAACCGCTTCCGAAGTTCCCTTTTGATGTTGGAGTTATTACTTCTGCTACAGGGGCCGCCTTTCATGATATTCGCGATACACTCGAACGGCGATGGCCGCTGGCTACCGTACACCTGCATCATGCCAGCGTGCAGGGCGTCAATGCAGCGCCGGAGCTGGTTAAAGCCATAAACTGGTTTTCCCAGGCACAAAATGTAGACCTGTTGATTGTTGGTCGCGGCGGCGGTTCACTCGAAGATCTATGGCCCTTTAATGAAGAAGCTGTTGCCCGTGCTCTTTTTGACTGCAAAGTACCTACAATCAGCGCAGTGGGGCACGAAGTTGATTTCAGCATCTCCGATTTTGTTGGGGATGTGCGTGCTGCCACTCCCACACAGGCCGCTATTTTAGCGACGCCCGATATCAACGAAGTTCGCATGTATGCCGATGATCTTACCACGCGCCTCCATAACCGGATGGAAGATCGCGTGCAGCGACAAAAAGATCGTGTACAGCAGCTGGTACAATCCCATGCCTTGATGGCGGTAAAACAAAAAGTGGCCAACAACCATGAGCGCGTGGTGAATTTAACCGAGCGGCTCCGTCATCGCCGCGAATTGCAGTTTATGCAAAATCATGAGAAATTAAATGGACTCATCCATCGCCTGGAGCTCAAGAATCCAAATATCCCGCTGGAAATGGGTTATTCGCGCGTCTGGCAGGATAATCAATGGGTTAAGTCACTGGAAGAATTCGACGCCGATGAAAAGCTGACGATCGAATGGGGGGATGGGAAAGCGGAAGTAAATTAATATTTTGCCTTATAAGCTGTAACACAAAGGACCACTAAGTAGCCCAAAGTTACACAAAGATTTACTTTGTGGTCCTTCGCTCCGGGATGACAGATAGGGTACTTCCTCCAAGACAACTAGTGTGTCATGCTGAATTTGTTTCAGCATCTGTAACTTCATTATCTTAAGGCAGAGAGCCTGAACCAAGCGCAGGATGTATTTCTCGTCTCAGACTCACTCATCCCCATTACCCACCTGCGCGGGATAGCAACCCAGCACGTTCAACGAACTGGCTTTTTGTTCTAACTCTTCCAGAGCTAATTGTGTATCAGGATTGGCAATATTGCCTTCGATATCCAAGTAAAATTGATATTTCCAGGGTTCATTGGGCTTGGGACGTGATTCGAGCTTGGTCATTCGAATATCGTGCTCACCAATCACATTCAGACAGCGAATCAATGCACCTTTGTCATGAGAGGTCACCATCAGCAGCGACGTTTTGCACTTGATCTGACGGTCTACTTCAATGGGATTGCGACTGACAACTACGAACCTCGTAAAATTCTCGGATTGATTAGCCAGATCGCGTTCCAGAATTTTGAGTCCGTAAATCTCGGCCGCATAACTTCCGGCAATGGCCGCCTGAGATAAATCTCCATCCTCCAGGACTTTCTTGGCCGACATGGCCGTATCGATATAGGACTCCACTTTGCAATGATGCAACGTTGCCAAAAAGTTGCTGCATTGCGCGATGGCTTGCGGGTGTGACATGATGCGGCGGATACGATCGAGCGATACATCTTCCAAAGCCAAAAGACAATGAATAACACGAATAGCTTCCTCCCCAACGATATGCAGCTTCCCATCCCCAAGAATATCATAAGTCTCGTTGATAGAGCCGGCCGTCGTATTTTCAATAGGTAAAATAGCGTAGTCGACCTCGGCATTCTCCACGGCTTCAGCAGCCTGACGAAAGGTATCATAGCCAAGACAATGCACATCCGAATAACGCTCCTCGAAATGACGAAGGGCTGCCTGGTGGCTAAAAGCCCCGTCGGTGCCCTGGTAAGCTATATGCACCACATCCGACTCTTTGTCCAGGTTCTGATGGTCAACCAGGGTATGCGTCTGGAAACGCACGGAATGGTGAATAATATCCTTAAAAAGCTGTTCGGCAAAATAACGATCGAGTCCCGCTTCGCGAGCCAGCTCCGCAATCTTGTTCAATAACTGCTCCTCCCGGTCGTTGTCCCGAATTTCGCGATTTTTATCAATCTTATAGGAGGATACTTCACGAACCAGCCGCTGGCGCTCGGCCAGGGCCTCTACGATTCTGCGGTCCGTTTTATCAAGCTTTTTCCGAATCTCATCCAAGTCCATGCTGCAATACTTAATTTTCGTATATCGTCTTCAAGAGTACAAACATGTTCAGCCACTTCAAAATACAAAAGTGACAGCCAGGGGAAATCCCAAGAAGCCAAGACAATCAATAAACGTTTTGGAAGAATTAACTTATCGCCCTGCAAAAAATTCAGCACAATGGTTCCAAACCACGTAATTGAGCATTTTCATACTCTTCTTGGAGAGAGTTTCCAATAAATTGAAAAACTTCGGGGCTCCTTATATAACCGGTGTGATCTGCAATAATATTGCTACAATCTACTAACCGGACTTTATGAGCCGCATCGCCGTTTAATAATCCCAGGTTGGGGCCGGTATACCCGACGGGATTATGCCATTCGATAAGCCGGTAAGCATATTTCAGGATGCGGTCATTTGATGTAAAAAAGACGAATAATTGTTCACATGCCTGCACAACGCTTTTAAAATCGTCACTGCCATAAGACTGATTCGTATTGATCGCAGCACCCATGGAATAAATATTGCGGATTTTAATATCGCCCGATTCCCGCAAAGCCATTTTGCCAACCTGGGCAGCCATACTATGGCCGATTACATCCACGGCATTGCTTATTACACTCAACTTTTGCAGCCAATGATGGAGGCGTTTTCCTGCTTCCCCGGTATTTACCTTCGCCCTGAAATAATCAAATTCGCTAACTCCACCCGGCCAAATAAATCCAATAATGACGTCGTAAGTTGATTGTGCAAATCGATTCAATTGTTTATTGATCAGCTTATACTCTTGAAATATATCTTGCAGCGGATTATTAAATCCATGGATAAGAAATAAAATATTTTGACCCTTGCATGCTTGGAAAACGTTCTGCTGCTTAACAGAGATCGGTTTCTGGCCATTTTCAAACCAACTCAATCCATCTGAACTGCTGAAATATCTGCCGTCATCGGTATTTTTTCGGGTATTTATTAAAAACATCAGCCAAACTTAGGATGTTGATTTTCGATAGCGGAAAATAGCAGCCGGCAAAATGATAAGTACCATAATTACCAATCCCCCAACAAGGTTTTGTACATCAGACCAGTGAGCACCCTTCAGGAGCACCATCCGCATAATCTTAATAAAGTATGAAATGGGATTTATAACCTGCAGATGTTGTGCCCAGGTCGGCATACTTTCGATAGGGGTAAATAACCCTCCCATGAGTATAAAAACCACCATGATAAACCAAGCAATAAACATAGCCTGCTGCTGCGTGTTGGTTATAGTGGATATAAATAACCCAATACCTTCCACCACGAGCAGGTAAATTCCTCCTATGGCAAATAATAGCCATACACTTCCCACAAATGGTATTCCAAAACCGAATCGTGCAATGGTTAATCCGAGTGCCAGTTCAAACAATCCGATGATCCAAAATGGCAACAGTTTTCCTATGATAAACTGGTAACGTTTGATAGGCGTCACATTCAATTGCTCTATGGTCCCGATTTCGCGCTCACGCACAATGTTCATCCCCGATAAAAACATCCCGATCATCGAAACCAGCACTACAAGTATGCCCGGTACCATGTAGTTGATATAATCCAGGTTGGGATTGTACCAGCTGGCCGGGATGATATTGATGCCCTGCCTTTTCGGAAGTTTCACATTCTTTATTTGGGGTTGGACTTGTGTATTAAAATCCTGGATGATTGATCGCCCGTAGCCCTGGATAAGTCCCGCCGTGGCACCGTCAACCGCATCAATATTCAATTGCACCGATGTCGGCTTACCGGACAGCAGATCTTTTTCAAAATGACGGGGAATTACCATCACCAGGCGTACCTCGTTTTCACGCATCAGCTTGATGCCTTCATCTACATCTTGAGAGTGACTCTCAAGATTGAAATAGCCGGAAGCCTGAAACTTTTGGGCCAGCTGCCGCGAGGCCGTAGATTGATCAAAGTCCACAAGATGGAAATTAACTTCCCGCAACTGATAAGTAGCTGCAAAAGAAAGTACCACCAACTGAACCACCGGCATAATAAAAATGATAGGCAGCATTCCCTTATTGCGAAATATCTGCAGGAATTCTTTTTGTAGGAGAAATTTTATTGTTCTCATTGTCTGGTTATTTGAACTTTGATCGATCCATCAAGTGGTTTAACGCTGATAATCAGTTATCAGTTATCAGTTATCAGTTATCAGTTATCAGTTATCAGTTATCAGAGGCTGCCGGTTTGCAAATTCAGTGTCAAATCAAAATTCATTACCCGATTTTAATTGTTCACTGTTCACTGTCACACTGTTTCACTGATTGCTTATTCAAGTCTTACTTTAAAACTCTTGACACTCAACAGGATAAATCCGGTTGTCATAATTGCCAGAATCAGGGTTTCCTTCCAGATCAGCAGGATTCCCGAGCCTTTTAGCATGATGCTGCGCACAATCACCAAGAACCAGCGCGCCGGGATAATATTACTGATAAGTTGCAGCGGCCACGGCATGCTGGAAAT
>DATFLI010000258.1:0-11007 GCA_035267805.1 Balneolaceae bacterium
TTCCTTTTGGGATGTTCAATCTCCGTTACTGCCCAGGTTCCGGAGCTTATTAACAACCCGCAATTCCGTCCCGATGCGCAGGCTGCTGTTGATTCCATTTATAATTTTAATTTTGACGGTGCTGACAAGGCTATATCTCAATGGAAACAAAAGTATCCGAAATATCCCCTTTGGACGCTGTTGGATGGGATGAAATTTTGGTGGGAAGTGCTTTCGGACATGGAAGATACCTCCCACGACGAGCAGTTTTATCATATTATGAAGAAAGCCAACTATCAGGCCGGAAAGCTGCTAAATGATCAGCCTAAAAACGCCGATGCGCTTATCATAAAGGTAATCAGCAATGGGTATATCGCGAGGCAGTACTCCAATCGCGGGAAGTGGTTGACGAGCCTCAATTATGCGCGTAAGGCACTGAGTGCGTATAATTATCTCAAAAAAGTAGAACCGGATCTGGCGGATTTAAAACTGGCGGAAGGACTGAAACTTTATTATTCGGCCTACCTCCCGGAAGCCTATCCCGTGGTTAAAACCGTTTCATGGTTTTTGCCGGAAGGAGATAAGCAAAAAGGACTTAAATTGTTAAGAGAGGCCTCAAAACAGGCTATTTTTGCACGTGCAGAAGCCAAGTACTTCCTGGGAAACATCAACTATAATTATCAAAAGAATTATGGTTTGGCAGTACGTTATTTTGAAGAATTGGCCTCCCAATATCCACGAAATAATTATTATGCCCGAATTTTGGTTAAAAGCTATTTTAAACAGCATCGCTTCGGAAAAGCTTTAAAATTTGTAAATACTACACTTAAGCGCTGGCACCACGATCATTTGCCGTATGAAGAGGTGATGCAAGAGGAACTGTTAACCTGGAAGGGGCAAATTTTAGAGCAACGTGGAGAATTGTCGGGAGCATTGGCCTCCTATAAAAAGGCATTCTCTGCCAGCAAGTCATTGCCTGATACAAAAAATCGTCCTTTCTACGTAGTGTCAGGGTACAATGCCGGTAAAATCTTGTATCAAGAGGGGAAATTAACAGAGGCAAAAACCTACCTCAAAAATGTTTCTAAAGCATCTGCCGAATCTGATTATCGTGATAAGGCAAAACAACTGCTTTCGGAAAATTTTTAAGCTAATCTTCCTAAAAATGTTCAAAAAATTTAATAAGTAAACGAGTTTTGGCTTCAATTATTAAAAAAATTTACAATTACTTATATATTGATTAAGTAATCGAATAAATTTCATTGATTTTCTTAATTATTTATGTAATTATTGGCTAGTTAAATGGAAGGATTAACAGAAGGGTAAAATTATCGGGGTGGATATCCTATCTCCTTGGTATATGTAGGTAGTTTCTGTACTTCCAATCACTCTATCAAATCTAACAAAGAGGTTAAATATGAAGATTAAGGTTACAGCTATGCTTACAGCCTTACTTTTCTTTGTCGGTTTGATGTCTGTAGCACAGGCACAAACGAATACAGTCAGCGGAAAAGTAACAGCTGCAAATGATGGTCAACCCCTTCCCGGTGTGACTATTTTAGTGAAGGGTACTACCAATGTGGGTACCTCAACCGATGTAAATGGAAATTACTCTCTAAAGGTACCGGAAGGCAAGGATGTACTGGTATTTTCTTATGTTGGTTTTAAGACACAGGAAATTGAAATTAATGGTCGTTCTACTATTAATGTGCAACTGGCAGAAAATGTGGAACAACTAAATGATGTTGTCGTTGTAGGTTACGGTTCGCAGATCAAAGAAGATGTAACCGGTAACGTCTCCAGCGTTAATGGAGACGACATCCAAAGCGTACCTGTAAACAGTTTTGAACGGGCTATTCAGGGACGTGCTGCCGGGGTATTTGTAAATGCCGGAAACGGAAAGCTCGGACAGGCAATTCAGGTTCGTATTCGCGGAACATCTTCACTTTCGGCCGGAAACCAACCTCTTTATGTTGTTGATGGAGTACCGGTAACTTCTCAGAGTCTTTCCTCGGCTTCGGCTGCTCCGACCAACCCGATGGCCAGCCTAGACATGAGCAATATTGAGTCGATTTCGGTATTGAAAGATGCTTCGGCTGCTGCTATCTATGGTTCTCGTGCTTCGAACGGTGTTGTGATTATTACAACTAAAGACGGACAGGCCGGGGATACGAAATTTGATGTTCAATACCAGGTAAGTTCCAGTACGCCTTCAGGTAAGAGGGATTTTATGAATGCCCAGCAATATACCGACTTCTTTAGGCGGGCGACGATTGGAGGGGCCAAGTATGATTATAAATTGTACCCCGGATACTATACCAATGAGCAGGATGCTATCAATTACTGGATGGACAATTATTACACGCCTACTATGAATGATATGGCACAGGGTAATGATTGGCAGAATAACCCAACTAGTTATAACTGGCAGGATCAGGCTTTTCAGACAGGGGCTTCGCAAAGTTTGAAACTGAGTGCCAGTGGCGGCAATGAAAAAACCACGTTTTTTGCATCCGGAGGATATAGCGATCAAAAAGGTATTCTCATTAATAATGCTTATACAAAGTTCAATGGTCAGTTGAATCTGAGCCACCAGGCAACCGACAAATTGAAATTCGGTCTGAAACTGAATATCAACCGAACAATCAACGATCGTTTGCCGGATGATGATCAGTTTGCTACACCTATGCAGCTTGTGGCTCAAGCACCTGTTGCTCCATTCTTTGCAGATGCAGACAATAATCCTGCCAACGGTTATCAAAAAGGTGATACGTACAATACGCATACTTACTATTACAATAACCTGGATATTCTTAACAATTCGACATTCAAAGCCCGGGTTTTTCATACCCTTGGCAATGCGAATGCAGAATATAATATCCTTCCTAATCTGACTTTTAAAACCAAGTTTGGGATGGATCTGATTAATCAGAATGAAGAGCAATACTATAAGCCGCGCCTCGCTTATTATGTCGGTGCAAATGGCTATGGGTATAATGCCTGGACACAGGTTCAGAATTATACCAGTGATAATACGCTGACCTACGATAATACCTTTGCCCAGAAACATAATGTGAATGTCGTTTTGGGTACCAGTTACAACTGGGTCATGCATACCTTTACTTCTACAGAAGGGGAGAACTTTCCGAATGCAGATTTCACCAATATTGATAATGCTGCAAATATTACGGGAGGCGATGTAACTGATACGAATTATCGGTTTATGTCGTATTTTGCACGGGCAAATTACAAGTATAATGATCGATACTTGTTATCTTTGAGTACTCGTGCTGACGGCTCTTCTCGTTTTGGTAAAAATAATCGATGGGGTTTCTTCCCGGCTGCTTCAGTAGGTTGGATTGTGACGCAGGAAGACTTTATGAAAAATCTGAATGCAATCAGCTTCCTGAAACTGCGAGCCAGTTACGGAGTAACAGGGAATGCCGATATTAGCAATTTCCCTTCACTTGGGTTATACAATGGTATCTCCTATGCCGGTGCGCCTGCACTGTCGCCATCACAAACGCCCAATCCAAATTTAAAGTGGGAAACCACCAATCAGTTGGATTTAGGTCTTGATTTTGGCTTCTTTGATGATCGCATTAACGGTGAAATCGATTATTACCAGAAGAAGACGCACGATCTGTTGTTGGATGTGAATGTGCCTGGTACAACAGGCTTCTCAACCCAGCTTCGAAATGTCGGTAAAATGACCAATGACGGAGTTGAGTTTGTAATCAACAGTGTAAATACAACGGGTAAGTTCTTCTGGTCCAGCCGGTTCAATATTTCGTTTAACAGAAATAAAGTTACCGATCTAAACGGTCAGGTATTGACAGGCGGTTACGTAAACCGTGGAATGGAAGGTCAACCAATCGGTGTCTTTTATACCTATGAATTTGCCGGGGTTAATCCCGATAATGGTGATGGGTTATTTTATGTAAATCACGATCCCACCAATGCCGAGCTTAATAGCGGTGATGCTTTTAAAGTTAATGGCATGTTTGATAACAGATATGTCACAAATAGCTCAAATGTAGCTTCCAGAAAAGTGGTCGGTAATCCTAATCCCGATTTCATCGGCGGTTTCAATAACACCTTCTCATATAAAGGCGTGAGCCTGGATATGTTCTGGCAGTTCGTATATGGAAATCAAATATATAATGGTGGATGGTACATGTCAGCATCCGGCCTGTATTTTGACAACCAAACAACCGACCAGCTGAACGCATGGCAAAATCCGGGTGATATCACCAATGTGCCTCAGGCAAGGTTGTATTACGATAATGCCGCTTCAACAAGTTCTAGCAGGTATTTATCTGATGGTAGTTATCTGCGTTTGAAAACGCTCACATTATCGTATGATCTGCCTCAAAATCTGTTAACAAAGATGTCCCTCCGTAAAGCAAAAATATTTGTGACCGGAACCAATTTAGTGACAATCACGAATTATAACGGTTGGGATCCTGAAGTTAACACCGATTACATAAATAGTAATTTATCCCTGGGGAATGATTTCTATGCTGCGCCACAACCACGTACCATTAGTGTGGGCATAAATCTGGGATTCTAATCTAGATGTTTTTTAATACCAATTTTTAAATGACATGAATATGAGAAGTCTAAAATATATAACAGTGTTTGTAATCATGCTGTTTGCCTGGGGATGCAAGAATATCCTGGATACCCAGCCACAGCAGTCGATTAGCGAGAATACGGCTCTGGACAATTCCGATAACGTTAAATCGGTGTTGATGGGAGCTTATGATAACCTCGGTGAATATGATGAGTATGGCGGCCAATTTTATATGCTGCCGGATTTGATGGCCGTAGGTCAAGAAGCTAACTGGTCGGGGACCTATGAACAACCCGGAGAGATATACCGCAAAAATATTAATGTGGATAATAGCTTTGTAAGAGATGGTTGGCTTTATGGTTACACCACGATTAATGATGCCAATAATGTTTTGGCAGCATTAGACAAAGTTGACTCGGGTGATCAGGACAAGGTAGAGGGAGAAGCCAAGTTCCTTCGGGGCATCACCTATTTCCAATTGGTTCGCCTTTTTGCCAAAGATTATTCGGATGGTGATCCATCACAAAATCTTGGCGTGCCTATCACACTAAAACCTACCAGGACGATCGATGAAAGTGCCAACATTCCTCGAAATACCGTGCAGGAGGTTTATGATCAGGTGATAAGTGATCTTAGCGATGCAAAATCAAAGCTTGCCGAGCATGACCCAAGTTATGTTTATGCCGATACATATGCGGCCAGCGCATTTTTAGCGCGCGTATATTTGCAGATGGACGACTATACAAAGGCACGGGATGAAGCCAACCGTGTTATTACCCAAGGTCCATATTCTTTGGTATCGAATTACGCTGATGCCTTCAATCATTCAAATGTAAATACGTCTGAAGATATATTTGCTACTCAGGTGACCAATCAGGACGGTACCAATAGCCTTCAGATTTTTTATGCATCACAAGACAACGGCGGCCGCGGCGACATTGAAATCCAGCAATCTCACTTGGATTTATATGGTCCTAACGACGATCGTCTTGCTTTCTTTTATGATGATGGAGGTGAATGGCGAACCGGAAAGTGGAAGAACCAGTATGGCAATGTGAATGTTATACGTCTTGCTGAGATGTATTTAATTCGGGCCGAATGTAACGAGCGGTTAGGCGAAACAGTGGGAGCTACTCCTACCGAAGACATCAATACCATACGTAGCCGTTCCAATGCCAGCACTTATGCTGCGGGTACAGTTACATTGAATGATATTCTTGCCGAACGCCATATTGAGCTCGCTTTTGAAGGGCATTTCTTGTTCGACGTTAAGCGCACTCACGGTGATATTGGAGGTTTGCCCTGGAATTCGACACGTTTGGTATATCCTATTCCCCAGCGTGAAATGGATGCCAATCCTCAATTGGTGCAAAATGACGGTTATGGTAGTTAATATTGTATGATATGCTGCTAACTTAATTAAAAAGCGTCATCATTCTCTAAGTGGTGGCGCTTTTTTAATTCTTAATAAATTCTCCCAGTCATGAATCGTTTTGGCAAAATATTTATTTTATTCCTTATCTGTTTTTTGGGATATGCAACCTTCGTATTTGCACAGAACCAACAACCCAAAGGAAAATTATTTATTATTGGTGGCGGACATAAGCCACAGTCGCTGGTGCATCAAATGATCGATGAGTCGGGAATCACGCCAACAAATGGCTATGGTATTGTCCTGCCCATGGCAAGTTCAGTTCCGGATACGAGTGCCTATTATGGGATGCTCCAATTCCGGCAACTAGGAATCAAGGATGTTCATGCCTTTAATTTTGCAGATACAAGCTTGGTGAATATCCCGCAGAAATTGGATTCCGTTCGGAAGGCTACGCTTATTTATATTCCCGGTGGTGTTCAAAGTCGCTTTATGAAAGCCGTACATGATACACCCGGCTTGTACCAGGCAATACATGAGGCCTATCAAAATGGTGCACTCATAGCGGGAACCAGTGCCGGTGCCGCCGTAATGAGCAAAATTATGATTACCGGCGATCAGAAAAAATATCCGGAATACACGTCCACTTTTTATCACATCGAGCACAATAATATCATTACCGCTGAAGGTTTGGGACTGATAACAGGCGTCATCGTTGATCAACATTTTGTAAAGCGGGCACGGAACAATCGACTGCTGACAGCCGTGATGGAATACCCGGATCGTGTTGGGATAGGCATTGACGAATCGACGGCAATTGTCGTTAATGCCAACAAGGTAAAAGTGGTCGGAGAATCACAGGTGCTTGTGTATCGTAACCAGTCTGGCCCATCAGAAACGAAAGATGGAAAGTTGGCAGCCAAAAATATCCATTTGGGCATTTACCTAGCTGGTGAGTCATTCCAAATTCGCTGATCAACTAGTAAAGTTTAACGTTTACATCTTATTACAGCCAAAAAGAAAAGTCATTTATTACTTTGACACTGACGTTGCTCCAACATATTTATTTTCAATTAATTATCAGGGATTTCTATGAATAATTTCTACTCCTCTCTTTTTAAAAAAGGATTCGGTCTGGTTTTGTTGTTCTTGGTTACAACTATTTCAGGACGGGCCCAGTCAAAAGACAACAGTCGTTATGAGTATTCAACGGATATGTATAAGGCGCTCCGTTATCGCCCCATCGGTCCCTTTAAAGGTGGACGTTCGATTGCGGTAGCAGGCGTTAAAAGTAAGCCTTACACCTTCTATTTTGGGGCAACCGGCGGCGGACTATGGAAAACCACGGACGGTGGCAAAACCTGGCTGAATGTTTCTGATGATGATTTTCAGGATGCTTCGGTGGGAGCGGTGACGGTGGCTCCTTCGGATCCCAATGTCGTTTACGCCGGAATGGGGGAATCGGCCATTCGCGGTAACTTTTTTACGGGAGATGGGATTTATAAGTCGACCGACGGGGGCAAGACCTGGAAACAGATGGGGTTGGAAAATACGCATGTGATTAGCAAAATTGTTGTCGATCCCCAAAACCCCGATCGGGTGTATGCAGCAGCGCTGGGACATGTATTTGCTGATAACCCGGAACGCGGTTTGTATCGGTCCGAGGATGGCGGCAAAACGTGGAAAAAAATACTTTTTGTAAATGATAAAACAGGAGCTATTGATATTGCAATGGATCCCAATAATCCGCGAATACTTTTTGCTGCCTTTTGGCAAACCTTCCGAAAGCCATGGGTGATGTCGAGCGGCGGCGAAGGCAGTGGACTTTACAAATCGACCGACGGTGGAGACACATGGACAAATATTTCCCAGAATCCCGGCATGCCCAAAGGCCTAATAGGAAAAATTGGAGTGACGGTTTCGCCGGTTAACTCGAATCGTGTTTGGGCAATCATCGAAAATAAAAATGGAGGTGTCTTTCGCTCTGATGACGGTGGTAAAACATGGAAGCGGTTATTTCACGGTACGGCATTGACACAGCGGGCGTGGTATTACACTTACATTTTTGCCGATCCCAAGGACGAAAATACGGTTTATTCCACCGATCTCGGTTTGTATAAATCGGTGGATGGCGGTAAAACCTTCAATCGTATTTCTACACCACATGGCGACAATCATAATCTTTGGATTAATCCCAATAATCCGGATATCATGATTGAGTCGAATGATGGCGGGGCAAATGTAAGCTACAACGGGGGCAAGACATGGACAGACCAGGATTTTAACACCGCTCAGATGTACCACGTAAACCTGGATAATGATTTCCCCTATCACGTGTATGGAGGCCAGCAGGATCGTTCGTCGGTGCAAATTCCCAGTCGAACCACGAGTTATGGCATCACCGCCGGCGATGTTAAGAACGTAGCGGGAGGAGAAAGCGGATATATCGTACCGACGCCGGGCAAGCCCTGGATCACTTATGGCGGAAGCTATATCGGCATCATGACGTCCTACAATCAGCATACCAAGCAGGAACATAATGTTTCGGTTTGGCAGGAAAATACCGACGGCTACGGAGCGGGTGAGATCAAGTATCGATTTAACTGGACCTTTCCGATTATGATTTCCAAGCATGATCCGGATAATCTTTATACCGCTTGTCAATATTTATTTAAGAGTACAGATCAAGGAATGACTTGGGAGCGTATCAGTCCCGACCTGACACGTAATGATAAGAGCAAACAAATTCGATCGGGCGGGCCGATCACGAAGGACGAAACCGGTACTGAAAATTATGATACCATTTTTTCGGTGGCGGAATCGCCTTTGCAAGAAGGTCTGCTATGGGTCGGTTCCGATGACGGATTGATTCATCTTAGCCGGAATGGCGGCCAAACCTGGCAGGATGTAACGCCCAAAGATATGCCGGACTGGGCCCTGGTGAGCATTATCGATCCCTCTCATTTTGATAAGGGCACAGCCTATGTAGCTGCAAGCAAATACAAACTCGATGATTTTCATCCCTACTTGTATGTCACGCATGATTTTGGTCAGCACTGGAAGAAAATTACCGACGGCATCCCGGATAACGAATATACGCGGGTGATTCGAGAAGATACCAAGGATAAAAATTTACTTTTTTCCGGTACGCAGCGAGGCGCCTATGTCTCCTTTAATCAAGGAAAAGATTGGCAGCCGCTGCAGTTAAATCTGCCGCATACGCCCGTTCGTGATATGCGGGTTCAGGATCGTGAGAATGATCTGGTCCTGGCTACGCATGGCCGGGGTTTCTGGATTATGGATAATTTGAAACCGCTGCGCCAGCTATCTGGAAAAGTTAAAAATTCGGAAGCTTACCTGTTTGAGCCGGAGCATGCGTACTTGATGGATGGGTACAATTATAAAAGTGAGAGTGAGCCCATTGGAGAAAATCCACCCAATGGAGCAGTTGTATTTTATAATCTGAAGAATAAGCCTGACAGTGCCACTACCGTTAAACTCGAATTCATGACCGAACAGGGCAAATCTATTGCCAGTTTCACAAATAGGACATATCCCCAAAAAGAATCGGGCACTTCCGGTGATGATGACGATGAAGGATATCGATCCGATAGTCATAAGAAAACACTCTCGGCAGATGCCGGGATGAATCGCTTTGTGTGGGATCTGACGTATCCCGAAGTACAAAATCCGCCGAACAGGGTATTGGGATCGAGTGGTGGTACACTTAACGGTCCCAAAGTGGTTCCCGGCCAATACAAAGTGAAGCTGACCGTGGGGGATCAAAGCATGACGCAATCATTTGAAGTGAAACTCGATCCCAGAATTGAAGCCTCCCAAGCCGATTTGCAGGCTGAATTCGATCTTTTGTCCAAGATCCACGCCAAGCAAAATCGAACAGCTAAGGCGGTGAATAATATCCTGGCGGCTAAAAAGCAGATTAACAGTTACCTTGATAAATTGTCGGACTCGCCGCAGATCAAAAAAATAAAAAGTGCGGCCCAGCCGATTCTGGACAGCCTGCAGACCGTGGAAGACGAACTCTATCAGCCGGACATTCATAATTCGGAAGATGACTTGAACTACCCGGTCAAACTGTGGATTAAGCTGGCATCCCTGAACACCTATGTGCGTTCGGCCTATGCCCGGCCGCCCAAACAGTCGTATACGCTTTACGATAGTCTTTCGACGGCTGTTGATCAGCAGTTCGATCGCCTGAAGCCCATATTGGATCAACAGGTACCGCAGTTCAACCGGATGATCAGGGATATGAATATTCCTGCAGTTTACCTGGAAGGATCAAAAGAGTGACTATACTTCTTGCGAACAAATTAGATTCTATGGATTGAGTCCTAAAAGGTCCCTCTTGGAGAAGAGGGATTTAGGGAGATTGAAACCATAGCTCAAAGAAATAATCTGTTTTTAGCTGTTCAATGGGTACAAATTTTTAATAAGTAAACATCCAGATGTATTATTCGATTATGAAAAGAACGAATGCTCTCATTTTTGTACTTGGTGTTATATTAATTGTCATCGGTTCTCCTTTTAAAATTCGGGCTCAGAGCGAAACTTATGATCCGGGGTTATATAAGGCATTGCAATGGCGTCCGATTGGGCCTTATCGCGCGGGACGTTCTTCCGCCGTGGCCGGGGTTGTCGGCCATCCTTATACGTATTATTTTGGCGCTGCCGGTGGGGGCGTCTGGAAAACAACAAACGGGGGCAAGGACTGGAAAAATGTTTCCGACGGATTTTTCAAGACAAGCGGTGTTGGTGCCATTGCCGTGGCCCCGTCCGATCCCAAGGTGGTTTATGTGGGAATGGGCGAAACCAACATAAGGGGCAATATTACTCCGGGGGATGGCGTCTATAAGTCGACCGACGGTGGAAAAACCTGGACGCATATCGGACTTGACCAAACTCACTTTATAAGTACCGTCGTAGTGGATCCCCAAAACCCGGATATCGTGATCGTGGCGGCGCTGGGACATGTGTTTGGGGATAACAGCGAACGGGGTGTTTACCGGTCGACGGATGGCGGCAAGACTTGGAATAAGGTGCTTTACAAGGATGAGAAAAC
>DATFLI010000259.1:0-6667 GCA_035267805.1 Balneolaceae bacterium
ATTTAGCAGCGTTCTTTGTTCAATGTTGAGAAACATATTTTGGGTGGTTAGCTCAGCTGGTTCAGAGCACCTGCCTTACAAGCAGGGGGTCACAGGTTCGAATCCTGTACCACCCACTTTCCTTTCTATAACTCTTTGCGTGCCAACAACTTAGCTTTTGTGGTACAAATGAGGGTACAAACAAACCTCCGTTTTCATACTAAATTCCAACCTTTTAACAGAGGCACTTATATGAAAGCAATCATTGAAGGAAAACGATACAACACGGAAACATCGCAGCAAATAGCATCGGATTGGAACGGGTTATCTCGTTCCGATTTCAATTACATGGATGAAACGCTGTACCGAACTGAAAACGGCAACTGGTTTCTGCATGGAGCCGGTGGAGCCAACACTAAGTATTCAGAGGCGGCCGGAAATATGCGTTCCGGTGGGGAGTCCATTATTCCTATGGATGAAGACGGGGCCTACAGCTGGTTAGAGCGAACCAACAATACAAAAGCATTGGAAGAATACTTTCCAGATCGTATTGAAGATGCTTAACGATAAGTAAAAATTGGAGGCGCTTTCATTAGCGTCTCCGTTGCCTCGGCTGTCTTCGGATGGTCGGGGCTTTTTTGTTGATATGGTAAAAATGCCGTTCACGGCCTAAAAACGGCTTTCGAGAATGGATCCTAAGGGCTTAACTCTTTGATAGGCAATGGATACCCTTAGCAAAAACGGGCTTATCCTGGGGGTGGCTCAATAACTTCGAATTTCTGCTCAATTCCCTGTACAGGTTCCAGCTGCTCCTGCCAATCCGAATATTTCACGGGGTCAATGAGATAGCATTGATACATTATTCTGTTATGCCTCAATGTTAGTAATTCCCGAATGGTTACTTCCACAGATGGATCCACACCGTACATTGAGATTTTAACATTTGGTATCCACTGGTCCAGTCGCTTAGTTTTTAAATTCAAACGCTCTTCAATGGTAGCAACTCTATTTTCCAGATTATTCATTGCTTAACTGTTTTGCGTTCAAGTTCAGCAACCCGTTGCTCCAAATCCGTAATTTCTACAAGCTTTGTGTACCTATTGATTACGTTTGACATGGCATAGCTTGCCTGAATCTTAGTGTGAATTTCTTTGGGATCATAGTCTCCATTCAGGATGACCTTTTCCAGTTCTTTGATGCAGTCGGTAAGCCTCAACTTAGCATCTGATAGGGATATTGCCTTACGGCTTCTGCTATATTTGTAAGATTTACTCATAATAAAATCGGTTCAAAATTACTTAAATATACGCCTTACAGCTCATAAAGGCACAAATAGGATACCCCCCCACCCATAGGGCAAGTGAGAGTATGCCACGGCCTCATATTAATGCTGCCTGCTCGTCTTCCAGTTGCTCAAGCTCTTCCCGTTTCTGGTCGGGCAGGCTATCCAATAGTTTTGAAATAATTATCTGGAAGTCGGCCGGGGCCGGATTTACCTTCCCCGCTTCCCGCCTGATATTTTCTAAAGTCAAAAGAGACGAAGCAACCAGAAAGGCTTCATGTTCATCTAAAAAAGTCATAATCTTATCATTATTGGTTAGAATTTAAAAAGCAGGGGCTAACCGCCGGAGGGACGGAAACCCCCACTGTTCATGCTGAAGCAGTATCGCCGAATAAACGCCGTTCTAATTTTGAAGTTCGATCCTCCAGCTTTCCGTATTGCTGTTGAAACTCGAAATAGTCCGATATTGCTCCGGCATCATTCGGGTACAGGTCGGAAGCTTCGGCTAAGACTTCAAACTTGGGATTTTTTGAGACTAAACTAGCCTTGTAAATAGCTCGTTTTGTTTCTGAACTGGGATCCTGTTTCAGCCGGTTTTTCAATTCCTTTTCGGATTCATTCTTGAACGTATTGACGGCATTATCAAACGCTATCGGATTCGTATTTTTACCGCTATAAAGCCGTTTTTCCAGCTTAGTGTTAGCCTCGGTAACGATAGATTTTTTCTTATCCATCAACTCGGAATACGTCTTATCTCTGGCTCTTTCAAGCTCCTGGATTTTCTGCTGTTTGGCAGCATTCGTGAAGTCGTTATTCGAACGAACTTCGTTAATCTGCTGTCGTGCTTCTTTGCTGTTTTTGTCGATTGACTTCTGAATGTCGTTAAGCTGTTTTTGTACGCTGTCTAATGTTGGCATAATTATTCACCGTCTGTTTTTCGAGTTATTGTTACAATTAGTTTCTGGTCTCGATCCTGCAATTCCTTATCCAGCCGGGTTCGATCTTTGGAAGATTGAATCAATAGCGGGCTATTTAAAAATTGCCGTGCTTCAAGCTCGATTTCGTGGATTGTTTCTTCGTTTTTTGACATGATTGTTCACCTGTTGTTTAATGATTAGTATTAAGCTGTTTTGCCTCTTGCCTTAGTTGCCTTACTTGCCTTTGTTGCCTTAACTCTTCCAACCTGAACGGCAAGTCCGGCAATAAAGGCAACTCCGGCAATACGGCAATCGTTACCTTTTCTCATAATGGCCTCGTTTGATTCGTGTAAATTCATCTGCCGTTGAAAGCCAATGCCTTACTGTTCGCTCTGGTATATCCAAGCTTTCGGCAACTTCGTAAGCATCCGATGTTTCAAACTTGTTTGGCAGCATGACTATAAACTTTTTGTATCGCTCCCCTTTAGTATTGGAATCATCAGATTTTGGCAATATGTAGTACAACCTGATAGCGTGTTTAATAAATATATCCGCCAGTGAGAGAGCCGCCTTCATATCTGCCATTGTAGGGCTTAAGCTGTCTTCACCGGCCAACCTGTTGGGGCTGTCTTCGTTTGCTCTTAGAACGGCAAATATCGAAGCCATACGCAATGCCAAAACAGCGGCTCTATTGTTAGACGCATGCAGATGTGAGGACAAATCCAGATCCTCGATAATCTGCATCTTTTCAGAAAAGGTATCATCTATAGCCTGCCATTGTTCATCGGTTAGGTCGATATACAATGGAACCGATCGGCTGTTGAGCCGTTGGTAAATATGGTATAGTTCCTTACTTGCCGTTTCCACCGATTCATCCAGGGAACGGCTTCTCTTTGTTGGCCTGTGTGATTGCCATATTCTCGGCACGTCAAACGTGTACATCCCATACCTGCTGAAATGTCCATTTTCGGCACTCTCGAACATATTTTTAAACTGATCGAAAGTTCCGCTAATGCAGATGCTTAACCGTGGATCCTCAATCCAGTACCGTTCCTTTTTTCGATTGATGGATATAGATTCGTGGTGAAACGCCTTCCGGCAAATGTCGCTGAAATTCCCCCATTCCTGTGAAGTCGCATTCAGCATGGTGTCAATCTCATTTTCAAATAACAGGCCGTTTCCCCCGTTGGCTTCCAGCGTATCATAAATGGCACGTGAAGAGGAATTGGCAGGAATTAACAGGCTCCGTTCCTTTGGCCGCTCCATACCGGCCTTTTCTTCATCCGGGGTAGTTTCCCAATTCTCAATCTCTCTTTTTGACTGCTCAATGAGCTGCCTGTTCAACTCACTGCCAAAGGCTTTGGCTTTGCTGGAGACTCCTTTACCTGTTCCGGGGCCTGCAACAATCAACGTAAACAAATCCGGGGTGTAGTATCCATCTACATGGCCTGCCAACACGTTCTCAAGGTGTGCAGCTATAACAGGCAATGCAGAAACTAAGAAAACATCTTTCCGGTGGGCTTCTGTGATAAGCGAACATCTTGTTTTCAGCATTTCAGGCAAGTTGTCATAAACCTGTGCCGGTATAGGTGGGGCTGTGGCAACATCCAGCTGCTCTTCCAGCGTATTGCCACTTGCCGGAGTTGCCGGAGTTGCCTTTGTTGCCTTAACCTGCTCTCCGTTGGTTATAAGATCCCAAAGCAAATCGGATGACATGCCAACCTGAACGCAGTCGGTAATATCCTTAAACTCTCCCTCACTTGCCTTGTCTAAATTGACATAGGAAGCATCTACATTTCCGACCAACTCTTTAATTTCGGTTGCCAGTGATTGAGCTGTTATCAATGCTGCCTCGGAATCGCAATCTAATAGAGTGATAATCTTGCCATAATCCGAAGCTGAAATTTGCGTTTTAAGCCACTGGATTTGTTTTATTGATATGTTGCCTTGCTCTCCGGTGGCAAGTCCTATCACATCGGCACGGTTGCCGTACAACTGGTAAAGCAACATACATTCACGGGGTGATTTGGCAATAAACAGGGCCGGTTTATCTCCATTGGTTTTTCTACTGCCATAAAAGGACTCTCCAGGTGAAGATCCTTTCAGTGAACGGATGATTTTCCCGTCCTCTCTTCGGTATAATTGGCAACCTGTTTTATAAGGAAAGGCCAACCATTCTTTTTTCCACTTCTCTATAAGTCCACATCCAAAAAATTGAAGCGTTTCCAGTGTTAAACAATCGTAGCTTTTAGCCTGTTCAATAACAGGGTGTTTCGGATTTTCTTTCAATCGCTTCTGGGCTTCTGAAAGGGAATTGATTTTATCATCCGTCCAGAATTTTTCCGACTTCTTAGGTTTAGGATTATATGAGCCATTTTTAGGAGGTGAATAAAGAACGCCGGACAAATCTGTTTGCTCTTTTATCCATCCGATGGCCTGTTTTGTATCCATATTTTGGATCCGTTCTGCCAATGTTATCAAATCCCCGCTTTCATCTGTGGCATGGTCTCTCCATGCACCGGTTTGAAGATTCAAGCCGAAAGACGGGTTTCGTTCATCTCTCAATGGGCTTTTGATCGTAGTCCATCCATTGCTATCAGTCCGGCCTTTTGGCTCAATGCCTAACCGATGCAGGACGGTTTCAATATCATGGGGCGTTAGCTCTTCGGAGAGAATATTCATCTTATTGCTTTGTAAAATTCATGTTTAAAATCATCGCCATATCTTTCTCTTAGGCCGTCAAAAACTGCTTCAAAGGCATCCATCCCGGAAATAATATTATCCAGAAGAACGGTCAAGTTACGGGCGTCTCTGTAATGATTCCCTAAGCTTGTTTGAGCCTTCGTTTGTACCAAAGAATCTAAATCGTTGGTACGCATAGCGTTATTTCTTTTTGAATGGGTCATAGTAGATTCGAACGGGGTTAATCTTCCTTAGGTGGGACATAGTTTGTCTCGAAAAAATCATCCAGATCCTCCCTGGTGAAGTAAACTTTCTTTCCGTTTTTCACGAACCCGATTTGTCCAGACCTTCGGAGATATAGAAGATGTCTTCGGCTACAATCCAGCAACTCACAAGCCTCGTCAATGGTAAAATATTTCTTCTCTGTAGCCTTGCGAATGAGAGGGGGTAGCTTTTCAGCTACAATCTGTTCAAACTTACGTTCGATTGTATCCTCGAACTCCTCTTGGGATGGGAAATACGTATTTGGCATCTGTTTGGGATTTTGTTCCGCTTTTCTTGTGTGATGTTATTTTACGGAACTCCCAATTTTGATATAAAACTGAATGGTAATTGAAGTTTATTGGATACTATTGAATCGTCCTTTTGTGGCTCTCTCTTGGCGGTTGCGCTGTGCGAAATACAGAGAAGGTTAACCCAATTTTTTATCTACGGCTTTTTTCCATGTACTAAACGTATTAGGTGGGATGTCATATTTTTTGGCAACATCTTTGCCGTAAAGATCGGTTGAATAGTACAGGGTAAGGGCATCATAAATTGTTTGACAGTCATGTGCTCTGGGATGTCTTGATTTATCATGAGCTACCAAGTGGATGGCCTTTGTTATGTATTCAGGAATATTGCTGTCGGTGTCCTTTGGAGCCGAATTTTCAGCATAATCAAGCTCGTTCCTTAGTTCCCCTAATTTTTTGGTGGCCGTAGTAAGGGTTTTTGCATATTGCACTTGTACATCCCACCATGCCCATTTATCGCTGCATGAAGCTTCTACCTTATCCAAAAACCCACGTAGGAAAAGAACCCTTTCATGGTCGTTATCTAACTCACTTTCCAATATTCGATGTACTTTCTCATTAATATCCTTGGGGGGTATTCCATCTGCAATTTTTTGTACCAAGTTCAGCACTGTATTATCTATCGTTTTCATAATTAAAATAATTGGTTCATTGATTGATCTAACAGTTCCTCATCAAATGTCTTGATGTACTCTTCGGTAACCTTCAAATCTGAATGTCCCAATGCCTTGCTAATAGCGTATAAATCCATGCCTTTCTTTAAAGCATAGTTCGCAAAGCTGTGGCGTGATACATGGAAACTAACGGAAGCCTGAATACCTGCTTTTGTGGCAATCGTTTTCAAATGCCGATTTACAATCACATTTTTAGAGCTGATCCTTTTCCGTAGCTCTTTGGGGTCGGAATAGCGTTCATCCAGGATAGGAAAAATGTAATCCCCGCTGTACGCTTTGGAGTGAGCAATGACAACATATTTCAGGCAATGATCTACGGGGTCAATAGGATTTTTCGGAGGGACAAAATGGCACTCCGAAAAGGTTACGTATTCCCCGATATTCTCCACATAGTTGATTAAGATGTGATACATCGGGTTCAACTGATTGATGCTTTTGGTCTGATTGGTCTTATTCATCTGATAAACCAACCGGCCGTCAATCAAATGATCCCACCTTAGGCAGCACATATCCCCGAATCTGATCCCTGCATTGAAAAAACTATACATGAAATAATTTCGG
>DATFLI010000260.1:0-15024 GCA_035267805.1 Balneolaceae bacterium
GCTGCATAACTTCACCAACCTTCCGTGCGGTATCCCGGTCTACCGATAAAGCAAAAATTGACGGTCCCGACCCCGAAATCCCGCTGCCCAGGGCGCCGGCATCCAGTGCCGCATTTCTTACCTGATCGAAGCCCGGTATCAACACAGAGCGAATCGGCTCAATAATTACATCCTGCAAAGAGCGGGAAATCAGCCCGTAGTCTCCTTTCAAAAGTCCGGCAACTAATCCGCCGACATTGCCCCACTGTGTAACTGCTTTACTAAGCGGCACATCTCTCCGCAGAATACGCCGGGTATCTTCCGTTTTAATTTCTATCTGCGGATGAACAACCGTGGCAAACAAGGGTTTGGGGCAATCCAATTCGAAAACATCCGCTGTCTCCTGGCTGCGGATAAAAACAAAGCCTCCAAAAAGGGAGGGAGCCACATTATCGAGATGAGCCGCACCGCAAGCTACACGCTCCCCTTCGGCAACAAACGGTAACAGCTCTTTAGTACTGCAGGGGGATCCCAGTAGGCGATTCACCGCCACCGCAGCTCCCACCGCACTAGCGGCGCTGGATCCCAGACCACTGCCCAAAGGCATCTTCTTATGGATTTCAAGCTCAATGCCAACCTCTTTCTGCAAATGTTCCAACAGGCTTTTAGCTGCTACACCCGCCGTATTTTTATCCACGCTGGCAGGAAGCACCCCATTTTCACCGCTAATACTGGTAATACGGATACCGGCTTTCTCCGATCGCCGGGCAACAATTTCATCGCCGGGACGATCCAGTGCAAATCCCATCACATCGAATCCGCAGCTCACATTTGCCACAGATGCGGGAGCAAAGACTTTAACTTCTTGTAATTGTGCTTGCTCTTTCATCTTACCATTCCTCCCTGAATGAGGGTGAATTACTGATTCTTAAAATATCGGCAATAATACCACTTGCGGTAACACCGGCACCGGCACCCGGTCCCTTAACAACAATGGGACTTTCCTGGTAATGCTGTGTTTTGAAAGCCACAATATTGTCACTGCCATCAAGGCCGTAAAACGGGTGATCCGGGGAAATTTGCTCCAATTTTACCGTGGCTTTTCCATCTTCATAGCGTGCGATATAACAAAGCTTTTTGTTGTTGGTTTGCGCATCCTCATATAGTTCGGAAAAAGCTTCGTCATGTTTTTCAAGAAGCGTAAAAAATTCTTCAATAGAATCAACTTCCCTCGCCTCTTCGGGGACCAAATTTTGGATATCAATATCTCCAAATTCGAGTTTAAGTCCCCCTTCACGAGCAAGAATCAACAACTTTCTGCCAACATCCTGTCCATTCAAATCTTCCCGTGGATCCGGTTCTGTAAAACCTTTTTCCCGCGCATTTCTAACGACTTCACTAAAAGACTGACTCCCATCAAAGGTGTTAAAAATATAGCTTAGCGTGCCTGATAAAACCCCCTCAATTCTCATGACCTCATCGCCGGTAAGTACCTGCTCTCTCAAGGTAGCTACAACCGGAAGCCCGGCCCCTACATTAGTCTCATAGAGATAGGCCACATTATACTTGAAAGCCAGACGCTGCAACTGTTCATACTTGGCGAGCGAGCTGGAATTAGCTTTTTTGTTGGCTGTCACAATCGAAATGTTCGATTGAAGTACGTCGGCGTAGGCTTCTGAAATTTCATCACTGGCCGTACAATCGATAAAAATACTATTTGACAAATTAAGATCGGCCATCTGACGTATAAAAAGATCTATGTCGGCGTCTTCTCCTTCCGAAAGCATCCGGGACTTCCAGTCTGCCATCGAGATTCCATTTTCATCGATCAAAAATTTCTTACTGTTTGATATTCCGATCAGTCGCAGATCCAGGTGATAATCATCCAGCAGTTTTTCGGCTTGCTTTTGAATAAGCTCAAGTAGTCTCCCCCCGATCAAACCGACTCCTATCAAAAAAAGATTAACAGCTTTCACGTTAGCTAAGAAGAAGGCGTCATGAAGCGTATTCAAGGTCTTCGCTTCATTTTTGCGATCGACAACAATAGAAATATTTCGCTCTGATGATCCCTGGGCTGTTGCCACTACGTTAATCCCGTTCTTACCCAGTGCCTGGAACACACGGCCGGAAATACCGGGTTTTCGGCGCATATCATCGCTCACTACCGCTACTATAGAAAGTTCATTTTCTACTTTCACCTCGTCGATGATCCCATCCTTGAGCTCGTACTTAAATTCTGTTTCGATAGCCTCTTCCGCCGCTTCTGCCTGCGCCGGCAATACCGCAAAACAGATCGTATGTTCCGAAGAAGCCTGTGTGATCATGATAATATTAATCCCGGCATCAGCCAGGGCCCCAAAAATACGCGCAGAGATACCGCTTACACCGATCATCCCACTCCCGCGAACGGTGAGGAGCGTAATATTATCAATCGATGAGATGCCCTTGATAATAGACGGTCCCGGCAGAGATTCGTCACTAATTTTTGTGCCTTCTTCGTCGGGTTTAAAGGTATTTTTTATGAGGATGGGAATAGAAGCCTGCATCGCCGGTTGCAACGTTGGCGGATAAATCACCTGCGCACCGAAATGGGATAATTCCATAGCCTCTTCATAAGAAAGTTGTGGAATCACAAAATAGCGTTTCACTTTGCCCGGATCGGCTGTCATTATCCCTTCGATATCCGTCCAAAGCTCAATAGCTTCGGCCCCAAGAGCAGCGCTGATCAAAGAAGCCGTGTAGTCGGATCCACCTCGCCCCAAGGTCGTAGACTCCCCGGAATTTGTAGAGGCTACAAAACCGGTAATTACCTGAATACTGTTTTGATCCGCAGTATCAAAATACTCCCGGATATTTTTATAGCTTTCCTTCATCAGTACCCGGGCCGAGCCAAATTGATGGTTCGTTTTAATAATCCCGCGTGCATCCAGATACTGGGCAGGAATCCCTTCATCCGATAAATATTCGCTGATAATAAATGCCGAAAAACGTTCGCCGAATCCCAATACAAAATCACGCGTTCTCTCGGTCAACTCCTGCGTCAACGAGACCCCGTGTAGCACATCATCCAGTTCGTTAAACATCATTTTGAAATGTGCCAGCGTGTGACTCTGACTCTGAATACTAACCAGCTCTTTGATCACCGAATTATGACGATCTTCCAATTCCTTCAAAATATTTCTATACCCCTCATCGCCCTCCGAGGCATTGAGAATGGCTTCATCAAGAGAGTCCGTAACTCCGCGAAAAGCGGACACAACGACTGCCAGATGATCGTCCTTTTTCTTTTTAGCTATGATATCGACTACCCTTTTGATAGCCTCTGGGCTACCCACACTGGAGCCGCCGAATTTTAAGACGCGCATAAAAACCGAATTATTATTTAAAGATAGGTAGATTCATTAACGCAAAGCATCTTCCAATTCCAGGGATGCATTGCTCTTTTCATCACGATATTTCACAATCAACGGGCAGGAAACACTTAGGCCTTTTTTAGACGCCCAATCACCACTCATCGGCCGCGTACCAGGTATGACTACGGCTCGCTCCGGAATTGCAGCACCTTTTTCAAGCACCTTCTCATTTACACAATCATAGACCGGAATTGCTTTCGATAGTGTTACCCCGGGCGCGATAACGGCTCCTTTTTTGACGAGGATTCCTTCCACAATTACCGAACCGGCCCCAATAAAACAGTCATCCTCAATAACCACGGGTGAAAGTCCAACCGGCTCCAGAACCCCTCCCAGCTGTACGCCGGCCGACAGATGCACATTCTTTCCTACCTGTGCACAGGATCCCACCAAAGCATGACTGTCAATCATTGATCCTTCATCAACGTAAGCGCCAACATTCACATAAGCGGGTGGCATGATAATTACCCCCGGTGCGATATAGGCTCCGCGACGCACCGAAGATCCGCCGGGAACCAGGCGAACATCATCATCCGTAGAAAACCGCCGGGGCGGCAGGTTATTCTTGTCTACAAATCCATCATAAATACCAGAATAAATAGTATTTTTTCCAGCCTTAAAAGATGCCAGGATTGCTTCTTTCACCTTCACATTTGCCGCCCATCCGTCTCCCCGGGGTTCGGCGGCCCGCACTTCGCCGGCTTCCAATTGATCTAAAATTTCATCCCAATCAATATCACTCATTACTAATTCGATAAATTCTTGTTAAATATGAAAACTTATTTTCCGATTATTCTTGTTATTCGCTTTCCTGGTACCAGCTTTGGATCATATTATCTGCATTTTTCAGCAAGCTGACATCCCCGACATCATCGATACTAAGCGGTGGATGCAAAGTAGCATTACTGATCCAGCCTTTTTCTTCAAGCAATACCTTGACAGGTACCGGATTAGGCCCTTTAAAAAGAGCACCGGTACATTCCTGCCACAGCGGGAGCAGCTCCGGGCCACGACCCTCCAGGCACCATTCCAAATAACGATGGGTTTCTGCCGGCCAAACGTTCGAAGCTACCGAAACGAGTCCGTCGCATCCCGCCATGGCAAAGAATGGCGTCATCCCATCATCGCCGCTATAAAATGCAATATTTTTTGCACTCTTTCGATAATTCTGATAGTCCTCGATACTGCCACTGGCTTCTTTGACTGCTGCAAAGTTGGGATGTCCCGATAACTCTTCAAGGACTAACCTGCTCATTTTTACGCCTGTACGAGACGGAACATTATACAACATGCAGGGTTTGCCGGAAGCATCCAGCAGTGACTCAAACCATTGAACCTGTCCCTTTGCACCCGGTTTGGCATACAAAGGTGTCACCAATAAAAAAGAATCGACATCAAATTCCTGGCAGAATTCAATCCACTCCAGCTGATCACGAAGATTAAATCCCCCCACTCCCACCATTATGGGAACATCTATATTTAAACTTGTAGCTGTCTTTACAACCTGCTTTTTATCCTCCAAACTTAAAGCCAAACCTTCGCCCGTACTGCCCAAAACCAGCACCCCATTGCCTGCATCATTTTGCCGGTGGATCAGTGAAGCCATGTCATCGAGATGCAAATCTCCATTCTCTTTCATCGGTGTGACAAGTGCCGTATAGAGCTTTCTATCAGTTAAACTCATCATTTTTTTGCATTATGTTATCAAAAATAGTTGAAAAATCGTGAAATCCGGGTTGAATATCTTCGCTCACCAGCTGTTCGGCTGCCCATATAGCACCCTCGGCAAATATTTTTCGATCATGTGCTTCATGTTTAAGCAAAATTGATTCGTTCTCTGTATTTACCTCCAGCTGATGAATTCCTTTGATATCGCCCTTCCGTTCTGATGTAATTTTCGCATCTTTGCCCAGCCAATCTCTCCAGGAAAGTGCCGTGCCGCTAGGGGCATCCTTCTTGTGTACATGATGAATTTCATGAATATGAAATGAAGGATTTGTCAACATAGATGAACTTCGTCCAATCACACCAAGGCACCGCCGGACAATATTCATTCCCAAACTAAAATTAGCAGCTCGCAACCATTTGATATTTCTATCTTTGAGTTTCTGATCCAGATCATTGGGCCATTCATATCCTGTTGTTGCCCATGCTGCCGGAATTCCGGACGCAACAAGGGGCTCCATCAACTCATCCACTGCATTACCGGGCACAAACAAAATGGCAGCATCGGCCTCTTGCAATGCTACTGAAGTTGGCCTGTGAGTAGAATCAAAGGGGCCGACAATACTATCGGCGTCTAAAAGCTCAAGAACTTTTCCGCCGGTTTTACCTGTACCTATAACTGCAAATTTCATAATCTTTCAAACTTATATATCGAAACGAATGCTAAGTATAACCTTTTACAGCTCGATTTTCATACCATTTGCGCATATCCCTGAATATACTGTAGATTCTTGCTTACTCATTTAACTAATTTTGTCTATGTACATCCTATTTGCTACACCTGTTTTTACGAACGACGCTGTTGTGCTCGGAATTCTATTAGGCATCCTGGCATTCGTTTTCGTTACCTCCAATAGCGATCATCCTTTCTGGAAAAAGTTTTACACGGTCATCCCCTCTCTGTTATTATGCTATTTTCTCCCTTCAATTTTAAATTCTTTGGGGTTGATTTCCGGCAAAGAATCAAACCTCTATTTCGTAGCCTCGCGTTATTTATTACCTGCCAGTTTGGTCTTGCTGACGATCAGCGTTGATTTCAAAGGAATTATCGGTTTGGGCCCCAAAGCACTTATCATGTTTTTGGCCGGCAGCCTCGGCATTGTCATCGGCGGCCCGCTAACATTAATGACTGCAGGCTATCTTGCACCTCATCTAACGAGTGGCACCGGGCCGGACGCTCTTTGGCGCGGACTTTCTACCATTGCAGGAAGCTGGATAGGCGGAGGTGCAAATCAAACGGCTATGTATGAAGTGTTCAATCCCAGTTCGAACCTGTTTTCGGCGATGGTTACCGTGGATATCATCGTAGCAAACACGTGGCTAGCCTTTCTGCTTTACGGAGCAGGTATCTCCGATCGCATTGACAAGTGGTTTCATGCGGATGCAACGCCCATTCACCAGCTCCAGCAAAAAATAAAAGATTACAAATCCAGTATTGCCAAAATACCAACGCTTGCGGATCTCACCAGCATTGTTGCCGTGGCCTTTACGGTAACAGCTGTCGGACACCTGGGAGCCGACTTCATCGCCCCCTGGATCACCAACCATGCACCACAGCTAAGCAAGCTCAACCTTGATTCCCGTTTCTTCTGGATCGTTGTCATAGCGACTACAGGCGGACTGCTACTCTCCTTTACCCGGGCACGCAAACTGGAAGGTGCCGGTGCTTCAAAGATCGGAAGTCTGTTCTTGTATATTCTGGTTGCCACTATTGGGATGAAGATGAACATTCTTGCTATTTTTCATAATCCGGGGTTCTTGCTGATTGGTCTTATGTGGATCCTTATTCACATCATCGTTCTTTTTGTGGTAGCTAAGATTATTAATGCTCCGTTCTTTTTTATTGCCGTAGGTAGCCAGGCCAATATCGGTGGTGCAGCCTCGGCCCCTATTGTGGCATCAGCTTTCGATCCCGCATTAGCTCCGGTCGGTGTTTTATTAGCCGTCTTCGGGTATGCCCTCGGCACCTATGGAGCTTATCTTTGTGCCATCATTATGCGATTTGTCAGTTAATAAATTGCCTCTAATCATTAACGGGAGAACGGGTTTCCAAAATAACCGAGGTCCGATTTTCAATTGAAATCTTTGCTGATTTACGGCCGCAGAGTCCGTATATTTCGGTTCTTAAATAATTTGAACCGTTACGTTGATTCATGCGCATTCTTAAATTTATAGGTGCCTTCCTGGTTACCTTGATAATTGTCTTTTTCCTATCTTTCGGCTATAACCTTCATGCCCTCCGCACTCTTTTTAAGAACAGTAAAGATTTAAAAGAGGGCCAGGAATGGGTTTCGAAGACCTCTTCCCTAAAAGGTCTTACCGAATATATTGGCCAGCATCCCAACCGTGTTTCGGTAGTATCACGCTCTCTGACCAATTCGGATACCACCATAAACTTTTCTCCTGATAAGGCCCATACATTGGGGGCACTGTCTAATTTTTTCTTACTGGCTACATATGCCAGACAGGTTGAAGACGGCACATTGAATCCCAATGAAATGGTCTCATTAAAAGAAATTGATCATTACCAGCTGCCCTATATAGGGTCTTCGGATCATAACGATTCCAAAGACTGGCTCGACAATCATAAAGCCATAAATTCAAAAAATGAAGCCCCGCTTAAAGATTTGATGCAAGCTTCGATCATTTTTGATGATCTTGCTATCGCCGACTATCTCTTTTATAAACTTGATCCGGATTCCATCAAAAGTACGATGGATCTGATGAACGTAAAACATACTGACGTACCTTTGCCCTTCGCAGGGATGTATATAGCCATAAAACCAACTTCACAGGATACTTCCTTTCAGGCTCACTTCAATCGGCTCAAAAATCTCTCAAAACAGGCTTTTCGGGATACGGTTCTGGCTGCTGAACACCGATTCTTAACAGATAAAAATTATCACGAAAAAACTCATGACCGTTTTGACGATGATGAAGGACTGGGTATTGGATTTATGGAACGGCGCGACATCCTTACGCTTTTTCCAAAATCAACGGCCAGTGAACTCTCGCATTTGATGGCACAACTGCAACAGGATAGCCTGATTTCAAAAGCTGTATCAAAACAGATCAAAGAGATGATGGACTGGCCTTACGAACAACAAAACTTGAATAACGATTTTAAATATTACGGTGCCATTTATGACAGCCGGCTGGGCCTTTTGAACGGCATCGATTATGGAGCTTCAACCTATTCCGGGGAACCCTTTGCACAAGCGGTTTTCTTTGATTCCCTACAGGTCGCCTTCTGGTTTCATATGAGCAGTTCCATGATGCATGAAGATTATCAACAAAGGCTGATGTGGGATCCGGCACTAAGAGCAGCTACCAAACAAGAAATTGCCAAATAATCGTATATTGACTTATCACAAACAATATCTAACCTCTTAATCAGGGAACTAATTATGGCAAGTTCGGGAAAGGTTAAAGAATCAGTTCGCGGTGGAATCACCTTAGGTACGGCATTAGCCGTTACAATCTCCTGGTCGGTCAATAAATCTATTTTATGGGCGATCATTCACGGACTCTTTAGCTGGCTTTATGTTATTTATTATGCATTTTTCATCAGATAATTTCTCTTTACAAAAATGAATAAATACAAATACATTTATTTTATCTGGCTGTTGCCTGCGGCGTTTTTATTCCTCATCATCCAACAATCGTTAGTTTATAATGGCCTGATCGATACTTACAAAAATGGCCACAGCTATACCGCCGAGATCGTACATATGCATGTAAAACAAGTTGCTGCACAAACCAATGGACATATGGTTTTGCGATTTAAAAATGATGAGGGAAAAAAGATAGAAAAATCTTTGTCTATGCCCATTGAAATGGCCGGCAAGTTACAAAAAAGCAGGATCGTTCCTATTCGATATCAGCCGGGCGCTTACGAGGAAGTGGTTATTATGACCACTTATAAAATTCAAAAAGATCTGTGCTGGTCTAACGTTGCGATGGCTGCTGTGGCCTTTCTGATTACCCTGGTAATTGCGATTTCGGCTCATCGCTTTGCCAATAAAAAATTGACCGACGGGGACGAACAAATTGTCATCGACAGAATTGATTAGTTCTTATGCCATCATCCAATACAGGGAAAGGGATTCTTTACTTAATTCCCAACACGCTGGGCAAAACCCCCGAAAATAATACCATCCCCGACTTTGTACTGAATATTATTCGCCGGCTGGATGTGATGATTGTAGAAAATGTACAAACGGCAGCCCGTTATTTACAATGGGTCGGGGATACAATTCCGGAATATGAAATAGATTTTCTACTGCTCAACAAGAAGACCCCTGCCCACGAAATAGCCTCGTTTATGAATCCATTGAAAAATGGACAGGATGCGGGCCTCTTATCGGAGGCCGGATGCCCGGTTATAGCCGATCCCGGATCCGAACTAATTAAGATGGCTCATGCCCAGAATATCAAAGTGTCGCCATTGGTAGGACCGTCTTCAATTCTGTTGGCCCTTATGGGATCCGGATTCAACGGCCAGCAATTCTGTTTTCATGGCTATCTGCCAATCGATCAGAATAATCGCCGGCAGGCTATTCAAAAGCTCGAGCAGGAATCACGGGCCGAGCAAAGCACCCAAATTTTTATGGAAGCTCCTCACCGCAATGATGCGATTGTCAAAGATGTGATAAAACATTGTCAGCCCGATACCCGCTTTTGTACGGCAACGAATTTAACACTTCCCGATGAGCGGATCATTTCCAAACGCATCTCGGAATGGCGACGGGATTCCGGTCCTTCTATCCACAAAGAACCGACCATTTTTCTTGTCTCTGGTACTTAAATATTTTGACGGCATAAGAAATCATCTCGACCGCCAGGAAGAGTTTCAAGACAAAAAAGATCTATCATTCCTCCCGACCAGCCGGCAGTCATTCGAGATGGCGAAGGATTCGGTTTGACTTTCGTTCTCTAAAAAAAAGCCTGCTCCTACCGGGAACAGGCTTCGAAAAATCAGACATAAAAAAAACCAGAGTTTTAAGCCCCGGCATCTTCAAGCATATGAACGATGTCATCGTAATGATGGCTGCTAGCCTGATCTTTGGCTGTCCAGCCTCTGTCGTCGACGACCCCGACATCGCTGTGATGCTGAATCAATAATTGTACAATATCATTGTACCCGTTGTTCGACGCCCAATAGAGTGCGCTGGTTCCACGATTGTCGCGGGCATTAACCGATGCCCCATGTTCCAGCAACATTTGGACAATATCAATATGTCCATGCTTGGCAGCTTTCATCAACGCGGTACGGTTATGTTCATCACTAGTGTCAACATTTGCCCCTTTTTCCAATTGTTGTTTCACTGTTTCAACGTCTCCATTCTCTGCTGCTTCCAGAAATGCGTTTTCTTCCATATATAAACCTCCTTAATTAAAATTTTAGGTGGGTCTGTAATTCAATTGTAATTGTTTGTTCTGTTAGAGTCAACTGCAGATTTAAAAGATTATTTTATAGGGATCTGTCTAATTACAAAAGATCCTGTTTTTTCGGTCTAAAAGTATCCTCGTTCATTAAATTAAGGGGTTTTAGCATGCACAATCCGGAATAAAAAAGGGCACCTTTTTGGGGTGCCCTTCAAAACAATCCTGGAAATTATCTTACTCTAATCCGAGGACATCTTTGCCCTGGTTAAAAGTAACATCAACCGGAATATTTTGGTTGCCCAACCGGTCAAGTGATTTCTGCAGTTGGGGACCGATGTGGCCGTATTTATCAATAAATTCTGAAACACCTTGATAATCGCCATCTCCCTGCAGCGTTAAAATTTTCCGGGATAAGGATTGTGTTGCATCTGCTATCTTATCATAATCAACGCTGTATGTTTGTGACTGATCATCATATGTAATCGCTCCTTTTTCTTTGAAATAGTTAAAGCGAATCAGGTTGGCCAGACCGTGAGCTTCAGAAGCACCGAAACGAATGGATCGGAAAATGCTGGCTACAAATGTCACGTAATTATCTTCTATAGAACCATCCGTAACCATGCCTTTATCACGCAGTTTCGAAACCATATAAAGTCCCAGCACATCAGCTTTCCCTTCCTCCAAAGCAGAATAATGATCCTTCAGCGCCTCCCGTACCGTTCCTTTGCCATTGATAGTATTTTTAATCCCAAGTCCGTGCGCCACCTCGTGGAACATCGTATTACCGAAAAATGCACTGAAAGTAATATGCTTTCTCTGATCTTTGGCGATTAGCACATTAGAAATCGGAACCAGAATTTTGTCGTATTTGGCCCGCATGGCATTTTCAAGTTGCAGACGACGAGTACCTTTTTCAAGTTGCACCTGTTCATCGTTCGGCAGATTAATGGCTATGGTCTTGGAGCCGGCATTGGCATCGCCGGCATAATAAAGCACTTTATAAGCATTCAAATCAGAATCACGACCCGGTGTTTCCTGCTTGTATTTGTCAGGTACCGGAAGTCCTTTTTGCAGCTCCGGGAGCACGGTCGTGTATTTGGATAACCGTTTACTCCAGTCTTTATCCTTGATCAAAACAAATGCTTCGTGCGCGGCCTTGTATCCGAACAATCCATCTTCGTAGGTCTCGATGGGACCAATTACCAACTCGAGCGTGTTATCTTTCATATCCATCCAAGCCATATCGCTGGGTCGATAATTGTCGGTAACCAGCGCTTGTGCTCTCAGGTTTAAATATTTTTTCAGCCCGTCGTTTTCGGCAAGCTTGGCTGCCTGTTTTAAATCCTCAGCGGCACGGTTACTCTGTTCGGCAAAAGCTTCGTGATACGGAACTGTTTTCAGGTTACCGTCCTCATCGCGCCGAACAATCGTATAAAGATCATCTTTGGTATCGGAATCCCAGTTTTCAAACTCTTGCTTGGTCATATCCGACGGATAAAAGTTAGCACCTTCCGGTTTTTTGCCGACTCCATCAACGAAAGGTTCGTCGCCATTCAAACGATCCCAGGGACCATAATTAATTTCAGCGAATCGTTTTACGTTGGGATCCTGAATCTGCTCCATCAACTTTTGTTTATTGCCGTAGGCTTCCTGCCAGTAAATATTATCCATGGCTTTGGCCGCATCAATAAACAGCGAAAGCATTTTTTTCTGATTGTCCGACAATGATGAAAGATCCGCCTTAAGCGTAAAATCGGTATATTGATCCAACCGATCCTGGATCGTCATTTTATCGTTATTATTATCTTTATCCTTCATTTTCGAGTTGTTACAAGATACAAATGTTAATCCCGCCACAGCAATCAATACTGCCAGGATCAATAGCTTCGATTTCATAAATTTTTGGTTAGTTAACGTTAGTCCTTGTTAAAAATTAGTGAACCGCCTGTTTGGGCAGCCATCCTCTTTTGTTGAGTTCACTTAATATTAGCTCAGTCATATCACTTTTGAAAGGAAATTCGTACCGGATATCCAGCACATAGGCTTTGACCCGCAATTTAACGACAAAATTCTCTTCGTGCACCTCGTTAAGTGCTATCACCACCACCGGTTTTTTCAGATACACATACCGTGACGATACGGCTGCTTTATAAGCAATTCGTTTGACAGCATCAACATCGATATTCATCGGAAGGTAAACCTCAGCTACCACCTGACAATCCAGCGCGCTGGAGTTAGCATTGGAAACGGCCTTATTCATAAGCTCTCCATTGGGGATGGTGACGATCGAATCATCGGGCGTAACGATACGACTGGACCGGAGCCCGATTTGAGTTACTTCTCCGTAATATTCCCCCACCTCAATCTTATCGCCCACTTGGAAAGGCCGGTCTAAAATAATCATAAACCCGCCGAAAATATTTTTGAGAATATCCTGGGCCGCAAATCCTATGGCAATCCCTATTGAAGCCAGAACCGTTAAAACCGTCCCGATGGGAGGATTAATAATCCCGGCAATAATAATATAGAACGAGACGGTCCAGATAATCAGCCGAAATACAGGCACCAACCGCTTGATTCCCAGCCGGTATTTTGTGAAACGCTCCGACAGGTTATCAAGAATCAGTACCACCAGCCGATTTACAAAATAGGTGATAATCAACAGCAGGATAATGATCACCACCGTACCGAATGAAATAAGATTCTCAATCTTGACAATCTTATTTGATACACCTTTGTCGGAAACAGCATCAGACTTACCCGTTTGCACGTTCGCTGGCTGTGAAGTAACCTCAAAAGCTGGTGCATCCGGTGCTTTGTTTAGTGTTTGGATGGGATGGCCGGCGCCAACGGTTACCGAACCCATCAAAAGTATAAGCCAGATAAAGGTGATTTTCCTACTCATGATATCAAACCAAATGTATGATATTTCGCTCTTTAAGTACGCGTACAATCTGACGGTACATCAGATGATTTAAAATGTAATAGCCATTTGTTTTTACCAGCAGTCCCCTGGAATGCAGACGGATTAGCATCAACCGGCTCTCTTCTTTACTAAGATTCAAAATCATAGAAAGATCAGCATCCGCTACGGTATCGTGCATCACAAAGGCGGCCAATGTAAACAGCACCGGAGGACTCAAATCCTCAATCATCTCGATGGAAGTAATTTCAAGCGGTCTGATATAAAAACAGGTATCATCAAACTCACTTATCGATCGAATCCAAAAGATCATGGCGATGGAGGCGTTGCCTTCCCCAAGTTCAGCCAGTTTAGTAAAATAGTTTTTCCGCAGAAGTTCCTTGGCGTCTTCTTCACTTTCCAGTTTGCGATATGACCGGGAACGAAGTATGGAATCCCCCGCTTCAAATTGCAGGCTGTAACCGCTGGCCCTGTGCCGATTCATAACTACTTTTTCGATTTGAGCGGCATCCAGTGTATCCGTGCGAATGATGTGCGAAAAATATTCGCTGGTATTTTCAATCTTATCCAGGAAGCGCCACGCATATCGAGAACAACTTACCACCCAGAAAACCTGTTCTTTGGTCTCCGAAATCAGGTAGCTGAGTTTTTCTATCGCATCATAACCATTAACATTTCGGATAAAACAATTTTGTATTCCCTCTAATATTACGACCCGCCTTCGATCATTTTTTTTGATCGCTTCAACGATATCATTCATGTTAGCGGCACCGGTGATCTCCAACTTTTCAGCCAGTAATTCGACAACCACATCCTCCGACCAAATAGTATCACGCAAAATAATCTGTACGGAATGCACCTCGCTGAAGTGACTCTCTGCAGCCAAATTCAAAAAAGTAGACTTTCCACTGCCTTTTTCTCCCACGACCGCAACCGTTGACGGGTAGGATTCCTTCCACTGTTCGTATGCTTTTTCCAATTGTATTGCCGAATCCGACACCGCCACATAAAAGCGTTCATCTGCTTCGGCATCAAAATTAAACAAACGGCGATATATATAAGGCAGCTCCTTTAGTTTTTGGTCTGTCTCCGACAAATAAGTAGCAATATCCGCGCGATGGGATTCGGTAACTTTTTCTTCTTCAAAACCGGCGATTTTCCGAGCTTCATTCACATATTTTTTTGATTTTTGCCAGCTAAAACGTCCCCATAACGCCAGTCGATCCTGCGTGCGAGCCCACCGCGAGTCTAGCATATCCTGCCATCCTTTAGTCGTTTCCTGAACGCGATATTTCGCATTTATAAACTGCAGAGTCTGAGTATCGCCCTCATGTAAAAGTGACAATAACGATTCATTGAATTTCTGCACACCATCCCGAATCACACTTTCAATATCAGACCACTTCTGTTGGGTTCGGGATTGTAGATCCTCCACTTTTGTGAGTAGCCTTCCAAGAGCTTCATTGGCAATTTTCTGTGGATTTTCTTCCTGTTCCTTATCCTCAATCTCAACCGCTGATTCCAGGTTGACCTCTATAATATTCTCGATCTCCTCAAGATCATTTAAACAGTTCGATAAGAAATCTTCATACCCTT
>DATFLI010000261.1:0-3394 GCA_035267805.1 Balneolaceae bacterium
TGCAGTACAGAATTGTTTTTAACAGTGATTCGGAATACTATGGTGGGGCTAATTTGGGAGGGCACTACGGAATAATGGGCAATCAAAATATTTGGCTGAATCCCTTTTCCGGAATGATCTTAAAGCCAGAAGACCACATGAATAAATAATGACTGGGAATACCCAGTGTATATTTCTGGCGGATTGCTATCAAAGACGGGTAATACTTTATTAACAGCGTGTATTTTAGTATCTTTGTTCGTTTAAATTTCCAAAATTATAATGCTCAATGGCTTTCAAGCTTAACCATCTCCCTACTCGTACTGAAAAACCCCGAGAAAAAGGAATGACGCTCATCCTCGATAAAGGATTAAGTGTCAGACAAGTTGAGGATTTTTGTAAATCTTGTTCCAATTACATCGACATCGTAAAATTGGGATGGGGAACCAGTTATGTGACGCAAAACCTTGAAGAAAAACTGGCTGTTTATTCTAATTTTGATATCCCTGTTTATTTCGGGGGAACATTGTTCGAGGCTTATGTGCTTCGCGACCAGCTGGATGCATATATGGAACTGCTTGAAAAATTCAATATTGAGCATGCAGAGGTGTCAAATGGTACCATTTGGCTTTCTGATCAACGGAAAGTGGAAATAATCCAGCAAATGAGTAAGCATTTTACCATTCTGTCGGAGATAGGAAGTAAAAATCCAAATGATATTATTCCTCCCTACAAATGGGTGAAAATGATTGAGCGTGAGCTCGACGCCGGTGCCTGGAAAATTATTTGCGAGGCCCGGGAAAGTGGTACTGTTGGCGTATTCCGACCTAACGGAGAGGTCCGTTCCGGGCTCATCGACGAGATTGCCGACCAGGTGCCCGTTTCGAAACTTATCTTTGAAGCCCCGCAGAAAGAACAACAAGTATGGTTTATTCGTAAGTTTGGCAGTAATGTAAATTTGGGAAACGTCCAGCCTTCCGAAGTTATTCCTGTTGAAACACTGCGCCTGGGACTTCGAAGTGACACTCTTTTTGATTTCTATTCCCTCGATGAAGATGAAATGAATCAACTTTATTCCGATCAAGAAGATAAAGAGTCCGACGAATAACAATAAATTACAAACGAATTCATTAGTTACTTAATCTATGAAAGTATTATACGCTGCTGCAGAGATATCTCCTTTTGCCAGAATGACCCACACAGCCGATTTACTGCGGTTTTTACCGGCTTCCTTGCAAGATAAAGGTTATGAGATTCGCATTTTATTACCCAAGTACGGGACGATCAATGATCGCCGCAATCGTTTGCATGAGGTTATTCGTCTTTCCGGAATCGAAGTAGAGGTAGGAGAAAAAATCGAGAAGATGCGTATAAAAGTGGCTAGCATTCCCAATGCAAAGCTACAAGTTTATTTTTTGGATAATGACACCTATTTCAAGCGTAAGGCGATGTTCATGAATCCGGAGACAAATGAACATTATGATGATAATGACGAGCGAATTGTATTTTATAGCAAAGGTGTGCTCGAAACAGTAGCAAAATTAGGCTGGGAACCGGATATTATTCATTGCCATGATTGGCCGGCCGGGCTTATTCCACTACTCGTTAAAGAAAAATATAATGATGTGGATCTGTTTAAAGACACCAAAATTATTTACAATATTCACCATCCCGAGAATAATGGGGTATTTAATAAGAAGTTGTTGGATTTAATCGGATTAAAAGAATCTTTTAATCGAGACAATCTTATTGAAGGTGATAACGTTGATTTACGGAACATTGGACTTGAATACAGCGATTACGTAGTAACCGGGAACCATATTACGGATCAGTTGGATGATCTGTTCAAGAAAATGAAAATCACTCCAACTAAAATCCAGGGATCTCCCGAAGATGTATCCGATCAGTTTGCATCATATTATAATGAAATCGCTGGCACTGAAGAAGAAACCGAAGAAACTTAAAGTAGTATTTCGTTGCAAAATTTAAAGGATAGCACTTTTTCAAGCTTAAGCTTTTTCTCTCTAGCATTAGTAATAATTTTAATAGGTATAAGTGGATGTGAAAACCCGGGTTCGGTAGGTACGGGCCTGACACCTCCCGGCGCCGAAGTCGTTATCGATACCGTGAATGTCAACGGGATTGATTCGCTCCATACCAATGCCAATTCCGGGGGATTAACCTATTTTTCCGCCGGGCAATATAACGATCCCCTGTTTGGCAACCTTTCTGCTACCGGTATGCTGGAACCTTCAATGCCATCTGCTCGTGATACCCTGCATAAGGATGACAAAATGATGATGCGCATCATTTTAAACGGTAACCAGGTTTATGGGGATACAGCAGCATCCCAGGATTTCGATATTTATGAGATTGGGGAATATTGGTCAGCTACAAACCGTAAAGTAAAGGATGACATAAAGATTGACAGCAATGCAAAAGTGGGGTCTTTCACGGTAGGCCAGCAAGACTCTATTGATGTAGAATTATCCCAAACCTGGTATGATAAATACTACAATTATGCTACCGATACTACTCTTGCGGCTTCTGAGGCTGATTCGGTATTCCAGCATAATGTTTACGGGCTGGCCCTGGTTGCACAAAACAGTAACAAGATAATTCCTCTTGACGCATCATCAACACGTTTTGTGATTACCAGTCAGGACTCTGATACCGTTAGTGTGAGGATGGCAAAATGGGCGTACTCATTGGACAGAAGCAATGAATCCTATCCCCAGCATTCGATACCTTTATTGAGTACTTTCGAAAGTGTTTTTGACGTAAATCCGGGACTTTCAAAAATAGATTACGATCCCTCAACCGTATCTAAAACCGAATTGATTCTTTATCAAAACAATGATGCGATGGATCAAAGCTTACAATCGGGGCCATCTACGGTACAACGTCCCCCCGAAAAAAATGTGCAATTGCATATTATTTCCGATTCTCTGGCAATTCCCGAGAATATCGACACACCGAATCCTTTTACCGAGGGACAATATAATGCTGCTGACGGAGCCTATCACATGGATATTACTTCATTGACCCAGCAAATTTTGTTAGATAAGTTTCCGGAAGGGCAGAAATTTTATATTACCTTCTCGAATAATGGCGTTATCACATCGAGTCTTGTTTACTCTGACTCTACCCAGAGCAAAGCTCCTAAAATTGTAATCACCCATCTAAAAAACACGAATAAATAGTTTTGAAAAAAATTATAGCAATAGCAGTTGTTTTTTGCTTGTATGGGACTGTTGTATTTGCACAGTCTAATGATAAACAAGCAAGCACCGGATCGGTATATTCTGAATTGGGGGTTGGTTACCCGGTTGGAATGGAAAATACGGCAGCTCGATCCATGGGTTTGTTAGGGGTCTCATTTAACGAGACGCTGGTGGGCGATTTATCAAATCCT
>DATFLI010000262.1:0-3616 GCA_035267805.1 Balneolaceae bacterium
ATTGCGTAACCGGGACGAAGCATCACGGCATCTTCAAAACCGGGAATTGTACGTAATGCTTTGTACTGAACCTCCTCGGGAAGGGATGTGGAAAATCCATTAAGATACATTTCGTAGGTATCCCAACCTTCCGGTTCCAGGAAAAGTTGATGACTGTCTTTATCTGAAAAACGATTGATCTTGTCTTCAATGCTCGGGCAATAACGAGGACCGGTGGATTCGATGGTTCCGTTAAACATCGGACTCCTATCAAATCCGGATCGCAGAACATCGTGTACTTCTTCGTTGGTATATCCGATCCAGCAGGTAAGCTGTTCCTCTTTGGTTGGCAGAGAGTCTGTCAAAAAGGAGAAAGGCGTGGGTTCTTCATCTCCGTATTGAATATCCAATTTGTCGTAATCAATAGAACGTCCGTCCAAACGTGGCGGGGTCCCGGTTTTAAGTCGCCCAACTTCAAAACCCAGCTTTTCAAGGGCCGCGGAAATACCGATGGAAGCACGTTCCCCAGATCGTCCGCCGCCAAAATTGGTGGTACCAATATGCATCAGGCCGTTACCAAAAGTACCGGTGGTCAGGATGACACAATTGGCATTGAAAATTTGTCCGGTTGAGGTCTTTACCCCGGTTACCCGTTTGCCTTCATCGGTAGTGAGCACATCCACAACATTATCCTGGCGAAAGTGAAGATTCTCTTTCTTTTCCAACTCCCGACGCATGGTTTTGCTGTAAAGCGCACGATCGCTCTGGCAGCGCGGGCTCCACATGGCGGGACCTTTGCTGGTATTTAGCATTCGGTATTGCACGCCGGATTTGTCGGCCACTATGCCCATCAATCCGCCCAGCGCATCAATTTCTTTGACCAGCTGGCCCTTGGCAACTCCGCCGATGGCGGGATTGCAGGACATTTTGGCTATAGCGTCCAGGTTCATGGTGATGAGGAGCGTTTTGGCGCCCATTTCGGAAGCAGCACCGGCAGCTTCACTGCCTGCGTGACCGGCGCCGACAACAATAACATCATAATCGGGAAAAAGAGAATTCATAACAGTTTAAGTGTATGTTTTTATTACACTTAATAAATAATTAATGAGTGGTAAGTGTCAGGATATGTTTAGGGAACAGGAATCCTGTTATTTTCATTTGCCATGTATCAGGCAAGTCTTCGAAAATAAGGATTTTAGCGGAAAAAATTAACAGCAAGTAAATACATCTTGTAACCTGATTTTAAAAAAGCCGTTTCCTTATTTCCGGGCTCCCGCTCGAACCCGAATTTGGATTTACAAAGATTGATTTTTCCTTCCGCACAAATTCAGCTTTGCGGAGCTACATCAATACTATTTGACTGTGATTATAATTACAGTTTAAAATTTTTTTTAAAAATAAAATCGTTTCACAAAATGCGAAAAAAAGCTGTCTGGTCTTTGTAATCGATTTCTTCTAAATCTTAAAACTAACCTTTCTATAGTGTTCAAAACTAGAACGCTTGTAACATTTCGTAAATGACGCCGTATTTCTCTCAAGCTTGGTAAGTGAAGATGAACGATATAAAAACGACTAAATATGAAAGTTCGGTTTTGTGCAATTATTATTTTGTTAATCTATGCATGCCCCTCTTTTGGACAAAATTATCATTTGAAATCTTTTGCGGCCAAAAGGGTAAAATCAATAGTGAAAGTGGATGGGATATTGAACGAGAAGGCCTGGAAGAAAGCCCCGGTCATCACAAATTTCAGGCAACGAGATCCGGTAGAAGGTGCCGTGCCTACCGAAAAAACAGTGGTAAAAATGCTTTACACCAAAGATGCCATTTATATCGGGGCGCGGATGTACGATTCTTCTCCGGATTCAATTATTGCCAAGGTGGGGCGCCGGGACGCTTCGCTTACAGCGGACCAATTTACATTTTACATCGATGCTTATAACGATAACCAAACCGGTTTGTATTTTGGGGTGAATGCAGGGGGTACTTTGTATGACGGCACTCTGTTTAATGATTCCTGGGATGATGACTCCTGGGACGGCGTCTGGGAAGGGAAAGCCCATATCGACAGTACGCAATGGACGGTAGAAATGAGGATTCCTTATTCACAGCTCCGGTTTCAAGAAGAAGACAAGTACACGTGGGGCATTAATTTTAAGCGATTTATTGCACGCAAAAACGAGAAGGATTACCTGAAATATCAGCCTCGCAACAGCAGTGGCTTTGTATCCAGATTCGACAATCTGACCAATATTTCCGATATATCACCAGCTCATGATTTTGAGGTAATTCCTTACGTCACCAGTAAAGCCGCTTATTTGAATCACGCGCCGGGCGATCCCTTTAATGACGGATCCGCTTACAAAGTAAATGCAGGCGCCGATGTAAAAACAAACCTCGGGAGTAATTTGACTGTAAATGCCACCGTCAATCCCGATTTTGGACAGGTCGAAGTGGATCCTGCGGTTGTAAACCTGAGTGATATTGAAACCTACTTCCCAGAAAAACGCCCGTTTTTTATAAACGGATCCAATTTCTTCAACTTTGGACGGGGCGGAGCCAATGATTATTGGAACTTCAACTGGTGGTCACCGACATTCTTTTATTCCCGCCGTATTGGCCGAGCTCCCCAGGGGCGCGTACCCGCAACTGCAGAATATGTAAAAAATCCGGAGGGCACACATATCATAGGGGCGGCAAAAGTGACGGGCCGGCTGGATGGAAATTGGAATATTGGGGTGATGCAGGCCATGACGTCACCCGAAAGCGCAAAATATACTGCTAACGGCCAAAGCCATTCCATGCAGGTCGAGCCGCTTTCATACTACGGCGTTGCACGGGTACAAAAACAATTCAACAATGCAAAACAGAGCATCGGTTTTATCGGTACCTACACGGATCGAAGTTTTGGCAACAACGTCCTGCGCAGCAGTATCAATAAAAGTTCCGGGGTGATTGGGGTTGATGGTTGGTCCTTTTTGGATAAGAACCGGGCTTGGGTGCTCACGGGTTGGCTGGGACTCAGCCATATTACAGGCACCCGTGATCGCATGCTTAACCTGCAGACCAATTCGACGCATTATCTCCAGCGACCGGATCTTATGCATTACTCCGTGGACAGTTCGGCTACCTCGATGACAGGCTATGCGGGACGTATCCGCGTTAATAAACAGAAGGGAAATGTGATTTTTAATGCGGCCCTCGGTTTTATTACCCCCAGGTTCGAGCTTAATGATGTTGGATTTTTAGGGGTGACCAATTTGATCAACACCCATATTGGAGGTGGGTATAACTGGACGGAACCTACCGGATGGTACCGCTCACAAATGTGGCTTGGCTCCGTATTTTCCTCCTTCGATTTTAACGGGAATAATACCATGGCAGGAATATGGACCAGCTATCGGCTGCAATTTTTGAATTACTATTCTTTACAGTTTAATGCCGCCGTTAGTCCCAAGACCATGGATGACCGATTGACTCGGGGCGGACCGATGACTGCCAAGCTTAGCGGTATGCAGTATAATTTGTCACTTTCTTCGGACAGTCGAAAAGCAGTGGTCTTTTCTCTGAGTGCCGGTAGCTTTTTTAGCCGGGACGCGACCAGCCAATGGCAATTTGATACTTCGTTACAGTGGAAAC
>DATFLI010000263.1:0-2386 GCA_035267805.1 Balneolaceae bacterium
AACCGTTTCGGCAGGCGATTTACCAGTATCATCGCAAAGGACTTGATACCTTTATTGATAATCCTAAAGAGAGCAGGCAGCAGATAATACAGGCACTGCAAAAAATCCGGGTGGCGCAGCGTAACACATCCAACAGTCTGCTTTTTGATGCCTTTTTTAATGCCAAGTATCGCGAAATCGTGTCTATTTTTGAGGATGCCGACCCGCAGGTTCGCCTGGATGCGTTTAACCTGCTTTCCAATATTGATCAAAGTCATCTGACGGAATATCGGAAACTGCAGCAGTAGCTCAGTTACTGAGTCATTAACTTTATTAGTGAGGATTTTTGCTCCCCGGATAGAGTTTGAATCTACCGTTTAGGAGAGTATCGCAAAGCGGGAGAGAAGTTTTACCGTCAGCTGATTGGTTTCATTAATAAATTCAAATCTTGCTATTTGAAAGCAGCCGATAATTGATTTATTTAAATATTATTTACGTCATAAAAAAGTGAGAGTATGACAGTAGCCGGGTGGTTTCTTTTTGCCGTAATTATTTTATGTCTCATTTTACTGGTCTCAACCAGTATTTCCGCTGATGTGGTATTTCTCGGCGGATTGACGGCTTTAGTGGTATCCGGGATTGTGAGTCCCGAAGATGCACTTATTGGATTCTCCAACCAGGGAATGCTTACCGTTGGAGCTCTTTACGTTGTAGCGGCGGGACTCAAAGAAACGGGAGCCATCCAGCTTGTTGTGAACAGAATAATCGGTCGCTCAAGGAGCATTCGTCGTGCCCAGATTCGGGTGATGGCCCCGGTAATGATTGTCAGTGCTTTTTTGAATAATACCCCTGTGGTAGCCTCCTTTATTCCCGCTCTTGAAGATTGGGCTCGCAAGAATCGAATTCCTGCCTCTAAAATACTGATTCCCCTGAGTTATGCAGCTATCCTGGGAGGTACCTGCACGCTCATTGGCACGAGCACCAACCTCATTGTCAATGGATTACTGATTGAGGAAACCACTCGTTCCATCGGGATCTTTGAGCCGGGACTTATTGGTCTTCCCTGTGCCATCGTTGGATTTATTTACCTTGTTATCTTCGGCAGAAAGCTGCTGCCGATGCGGGGATCCGGGTTTGATACTTTTAAAGACCCGCGGGAATATACCATAGAGATGCTTGTGGATGATGCAAGTCCCCTGACGCAACAAACCGTCGAAGAGGCCGGACTGCTGCACCTGCCGGGACTTTTTATCGTAGAGGTGAACCGCGACGACCAAATTATTACTCCCGTCGGTTCCAACCTGGTGCTTAAGGGGAATGATCGCATTATCTTTGCGGGGATATTGGAATCAATTATCGATTTGAAAAATATCAAGGGGCTGCGGGCCGCTACCGATCAGATTTTTAAACTGGATGCTTCCAACCGCGAGCGTTTATTGTTTGAAGCGGTGGTCTCTTCCTCAAATCCACTAACCGGCATAACCATTCGAAGAGGTAAGTTTCGCAATCGGTATAACGGGGTCGTACTGGCGGTATCTCGTAATGGGGAACGCATCAAAAAGAAAGTAGGGGATATTGTATTGAAGACCGGTGATACATTGTTGATTGAAGCTTCTCCGAACTTTATCGAGCAATTCAAGAATTCCAGCGATTTTTATCTTATCAGCAGTATTGCCAACTCCCAACCTCCGAATTATGCTAAATCGGGGATGGCATGGGCAGTACTTGGCATAATGGTTTTGACGGTGGCCACAGGTATGTTTTCCATGTTTCAGGGCTCCTTTGTCGCAGCCGGGTTAATGGTTTTAACAGGCTGTCTTGCCCCGTCAGCCGTCAAAAAGAGTATCGACTGGACTGTGTTATTGGTAATCGCCGCTTCGCTGGGGATTGGTAATGCATTAAAAGTGACTGGCACTGCCGTGTTTTTGGCTCATGGGTTGATGCAATTTTTGCAAAGCAGTCCTCATTTGGCACTTTTGGGAATCTATCTGGCCACCTGGATACTCACAGAATTAATCACTAATAATGCCGCTGCCGTGCTTATTTTCCCCATTGCTATATCTGTTTCAGACTCTTTGGGCTTGCAGTATATGCCGTTTGTGATTGTCATTATTATGGCGGCTTCGGCCAGCTTTTCGACGCCCATCGGTTATCAGACCAACCTGATGGTGTACGGGCCCGGCGGATATTATTTTACCGATTTTACGAAGATCGGGCTGCCGTTGAATTTGATTGTAGCGGCAATAACGATATCTTTTGTGCCGATAATCTGGCCGTTCTAGAGGCCGTAGTTATCCTAATCGGCTAAGGATCTCTCCCTTACGGTCGAGATGACAGAGTGTGTAAGATACTAAAAGAAGACACGGGTTTCTTGATAGGAAACCAACACCAATTAAGCTCATGCAAT
>DATFLI010000264.1:0-4028 GCA_035267805.1 Balneolaceae bacterium
ACAACGAAAAGAAAGGCCTACCAACAGTCCCAAGTCAGCAGTGCTGAACAAGCACGGGATCCGGTTGGCAGACCTGATGATTAATATAAAAAAAGGTTATGATTATTACTTGAATATAAACGGTACAACTCAAGGGGAGTACCGCGTAGCGGGGTGGGGTGTTAGTAATTCAGTGGATAAACATGGCTAAGATCCGGGCATTACCTCATTTGAGATCCCTCCTCATTCCATTTTTTTAAATGGAGAAAATAGTCATTTCGAGGCTTACCGGGGAATCCCAAGTGTAATAAGGGACTATAACATCCGGAACCGGCGGATCGTAATGAGCGTGAACGCATAATTCAACATTAAAAATTCACCATTTATAACTAGGATAGCCGCAACTTGGCCACCGTCTCGATATGGTAGGTCTGCGGAAACATATCCACCGGTTGTACATCAAGGATATCGTACACTTTGTTGAGCTCCTTAAGATCGCGGGCCATCGTCGAACTGTTGCAGCTCACGTATACCAGTTTGGGCACTTTCAGTTTATTCAGGCGTTTAACTACATCGGGATGCATGCCCGAGCGCGGCGGATCGGTAATCAGGCAATCGGGAGAACCGTATTTGTCGGTGATTTCCTCGGTGAACACGTCTTTCATATCACCCTCCACAAAGGCCACATTATTTACGCCATTTTCCTCCGCGTTTTTTCTCGCGTTCCGGATGGCTACTTTTTCAAGTTCAATGCCCACTACCTGCTTTGCCCGGTCACTCAAATACAGGCTCAGGGTACCCACGCCGCAGTATAAATCATAAATGGTATCGCCGGCCTCAATATCCGCAAAATCCCCGGCCACATCATAAAGGCGTTCGGCCTGGTGCGTATTGGTCTGGAAAAATGCATTGGCGCCAATGTTGAAATGATAGGAGCCTATATGGTCGGTGATATAACCGGGACCGGCAATTACTCTTTCGTAGCGGCCTACGGCAGTAGGATTTTTCCGGTCATTAACATTATTGATGATGGTGGTAATTTCCGGGAATTCCGTCAGCAGGGCATCGGATAAATTTTGCATCACTTCCTGATCATCCTGGTAAGTCACCAGGTTCACCATCAAATCATCCGTATGATAAGCCGTACGGATAACCACATTGCGCATAAATCCCTTGTGGTCGATCGGGTTATAGGGATCTATATCGTGCTCAATACACCAGCTGCGAATAAAATTCAGGATTTTATAGGAAACGGGATCCTGCAAGTGGCATTCCTGTATATTCAGGATCTTATCAAAACGTCCGGGAGCATGCAGCCCTGCGGCGAAACAACGATCGCTGACAAATTCATCGCGATTGATCTCCTCGCGGCTCAGCCACCGCTTGTGACCAATGGAGTATTCCATTTTATTGCGATAATAAAAAATATCATCGCAACCAATTGTGTCGTTGACCTCAAGCTGGGTAAGCCCGCCGATGCGGTGCATATGATCCCGTACCTGGTCCCGCTTGAATTCCAGCTGATGTTCATAGTTCACGTGCTGCCAGTTGCAGCCCCCGCAGTGTTGGGCATGCCGGCAGCGGGGTTCGATCCGGTTGGGACCGGCTTCCAGGACCTCAAGGAGCTTAGCTTCCCGGTAGCTCTTTTTCTTTTTGATGATGCGGGCTTTCACGCGATCACCGGGCGCAGTGTTGGGTACAAAAACGGCCAGGCCGTCCACTTTGGCTACACCTTTGCCTTTGTAAGCCGCAGATTCGATTTCGAGCTCGACTTCAGCTCCTTTTTTTAATTTCATGTATCAGGATAAAGCTTATAAAATTCTTCTTTTGATTATTCGTCGGGTAAGTAGGTCTCAAATTGGAGCGAAAAGGCGTGCCCGGGAGTGCTCACTTGTTTAAGCTCTTTTGTGACTTTTTCGAGCTGTTTCATGGCAATCATCGCGAGCGTTTCCATAAATTTTACGGCAATGGTGGGATGCCGCTTTTTAAGCGTTTCAAAGTCGGGTTTAAAGAAGCCCATCAAGGTGCAATCGGTCAGGCATTTGGCACTGGATATGCGACGCAGCTCATATCCAATGGAAAGTGCACCAAAACTTTCCGGGGCATTGATAATGAAACTCTGCGTTTCGGCGTCTGTACCGGGTTCAGGTTCTATAATTAACTCTACTTTGCCTTCTTCCACAAAATACATACCCGTACCCGGATCACCCTGGTAGTAAATATGCTCGTTTTCCTTGTATTGCCGGCGATGACAATATTGTAAAAATTCCGATCGCTCAAGCATCGTCAGGTTCTTCAAAAAACGTGAATTAAAGATGATATCACTCTGATTTTTAATTTTATTTAAACGCTTGGAACCAAACATTGATCTTAAATTAAATTATGGTATCGCACTTTTTGATACTAATGTAACATTTATCTGGAAACATTTCGTATTCTAGGGCCCGGATAATTTATAGCAATTTTGTTGTCCTTACGACATTTAAATTTTGCCCCAACGATATCAGTCAATACGCTACCCAATAACAATTACCTTGTATGAATTGGGCCTTCATTGTTGAATGACAAGGGCTAGAAGGAATGTCCGATACCGAAGCTGAAATACGCTTTCTTGTTTTTAAACCATCCTTGCTGCAAATCATGGACACGGAAAGCAAAGTCAAAACGGACGACCACGTATTCCCAGTCGAGTCGTAGGCCAAAGCCGGATCCCACTGCAATCTGTTTATAAAATTGGTCGAAGTGAAATTTACCAAGCTCCAGCTCTCGCTCGCGCTGCTGGGCAGAAATACTGCTTCCCGATGAAGAAGAGGCGGGAAACTCGGTACGGGGCCCGTACCAGACGTTCCCGGCATCTGTGAACCAGGCCGCAATCCAGTTGGCAGACAAAAAGTTCTTGATGAATCGCTGCCGGACTTCTGTCTGGGCAAGCAGTTTAATATCACCGCCGTTGATCGTGACATTGCCCAGCGGAATACCGCCGGGTCCCAGGCTGTAATAATCCCAGCCGCGGATATCATTACTTCCGCCGGCAAAGAACCGCTGGTTCAGGGGCAGCGTGGTGCTCTTGCCGTAGGGAAAGGCAAGGCCCATAAATCCCCGGTAAGCAAAAACGGCGTTGTTTGAGATCGGTATATAACGTCGGTAATCGGCCGTACCCTTCACGAAACGGCTGTAGGCCAGGCTGTTTTGACTGCTGGGAAAAATGGGAGGAAGGTTGCCCTCTACGGTGCCGGGCGTCACAAGATAGCGATCCACCAGGTAAGGTATATTGCCGCCTACTGCAATAGAGTATTCACTGTAATACCCGTAATTACGTTTGATTAAATCGGTTCGCTGGCTGCGGAAGGTATAGCGCAGAATAGATGAAACCTGGGGACGGAAGTCCTCGAGAATACGCTGGTACTCAAATGAGTTTTGTCCGAAATCTTCCTGGAGAGCCTGTCGGAATTGGGGCGACGGGTCGGTATCCAGTAAATCAAGTTCCAGCAGGTCAAGAAAGCTCGAAAAACGCTTGCTGTGCTGCACTTCGTACCGCACGTTAAAACGTATGTCGGAATTGATATCAAAAAGAAGTTGGTTTGACCGGCTGAATGAAAGTGCATACCGGGTGTGTGCGTTCGTAAAAAACGGGTGGTTGTCAAGCCTGGCAAACGGGAAGATGAGCCGTGGAAGCGAATAATCCGCGCGGGTTTCGAAATTTTGAAAAAAGCGTCCGTTGTAGGTTTGAGTGGTAGAATCCGGGGCGATATCGCGAACGGTACTCGATTTTACATATTCAAAGCTGCCGTTGAGGCTGAGCTGGAGGTTCTCGGCTTTGCCAAAAAGGTTGTTGTTGGTATAGGTGAGACCGGCCCCGGAACCGAATCCATATCGTTTCATCCCAAAAAGATTCAGGTTTAAGGAGTGTTTGGGGATGGTCTGCAGAGAAAACATTACGGGAATTTGCTGTTTGGAATAATCCGGCAGCGAGCCATCTTTACTTAAGCCGAATTGACGTATGTTTAGCATTCCCAGATTTTGAAATTCATTGACCGAGCGGATATACT
>DATFLI010000265.1:0-5409 GCA_035267805.1 Balneolaceae bacterium
CCTCCGGTGTACGGATCTGGGCCCGGTGCACCCGGCTTTTGCGGGACCATTGTTCTATATCCTGCAGAATGATACGGTCGGCGCGAAGCATCGTTGCCAAATCGTACAGGTTGGGAGCAAATTGCGGAAGCAAAAGGGCTAATTTCATTTTTTAAGTAACATGTGATTCGTTATGCGTAATGCATGTTTTGAATCTTTCGAATAAATATTCTGTAAGAAATTGCTCAAAAATCGATCTTACCTATATAAATATTAAATATTTTGAGAAATATGGATTTTAAAAATTGGATAAAAAAATTCCTGATGAAATTAAAAAAGATGCCGTTTGGACGCTAAAAGTTTATCGCATTGTCCTGCTTACGTTCGATCTGGCTTGGAGAGATACCAAACCTATTTTAAACCGGAAATTGTTCTCGCTTTCCGACTGGCTTTACAGATCCACAGGATCAATTAGTGCAAATATAACAGAGGGATATTCAAGACATTCTCATAAAGAGCAAGCAAGATTTTATGAAATAGCTTAGGATCAGCGCGTGAAGCTAAAGACCGGTACTTTAAAAGCCGGCATATCTTGGTGGGGCAAAATATCTCTTCTCAGAATTAAAATATTGACAACGATATCTAAGCTATTTGCCAATGAAAGAATAGCATACACATTACGCATCACGTATTATGCGTTACCCCTCACTGATCAAGTATTAATCATTAGCACTACTGTACGATAAGCCTTATTTTTGAGGCCATCGAAACGAAAATTATTCAAACTAATAAAATAGATTTATGGATAGTACCGTACGTGTGCGATTTGCACCATCACCCACCGGTATGTTACACATTGGTGGACTTCGGACGGCATTGTATAATTATTTATTTACAAAAGGAAATGACGGCGTTTTTGTATTACGTATTGAAGATACCGATCAGACCCGCTATGTAGAGGGCGCTGAAGAAGATATTAAGCAATCATTGAAATGGGTTGGTATGGAGATTGATGAAGGACCGGAAAATCCCGGTGATGTAGGTCCCTACCGCCAAAGCGAGCGTAAAGATATGTATCGCCAGTACGCCGAGCAGCTCGTAGAACAAGGGCATGCTTATTATGCTTTTGATACACCCGAAGAGCTTAACGATATGCGTGAGCGATTGAAAAAATCCGGGAATCCATCTCCCAAATATGATGCAATTACCCGCATGTCGATGAAAAATAGCCTCACGCTTCCCGAAGATGAAGTTGAGCGAAGACTAGAAGCCGGCGAAGAGCATGTGATTCGTCTGAAAGTACCGCGACGTGAGACTGTTCGTTTCGAGGATGAAATTCGTGGTTTCGTTTCCTTTGAAAGCAAGGGACTCGATGATCAGGTGCTTCTCAAGTCCGACGGAATGCCGACTTATCATTTAGCTAATGTTGTGGATGACCATCTGATGAATATTACGCATGTAATACGCGGAGAAGAATGGCTCAGCAGCACCCCCAAGCACATTTTGATGTACGAATATTTCGGGTGGGAACCGCCCCGGATGGCACACCTCCCGCTGATCATGTCCCCAAGCGGCGGAAAGCTGTCAAAGCGTAAAGCCGAAACAGAGGGGATCCCAATTAATACCAAAGATTACATTGAACAGAAATTTGAGCCGGAAGCAGTAGTCAATTTTTTGGCATATCTGGGATGGAGTCCCGGCGACGATACCGAAATCCATTCTATGGATGAGCTGATCGATCTTTTTTCGCTGGATCGAGTGAGCAAAGGCGGGGCCGTGTTTGATTACAAAAAACTGATCTGGTACAACGAGCACTACCTGCGCGAAAAGCCGGCTGATGAGCTTTATCCCCGAGTCAAGGAAATTGCCAAAGAGCACGGTATCGATCCGGATGAAGCATATATGAAGAAGATTATCCCACTGATGAAGGATCGTGTGAGCAAGATCGAGGATTTTGTTTCGATGGGACGATTTTTCTTTGAGGACCCGGAAGAGTATGAAGATCAGGCATTGAAAAAATGGAAAGATGGCAGCGTTGAATTACTTAATGCCTATATTGATGAAATCGATAAGCTGGCACCACAGCAATTCACGGCTAAAATACTCAAGGATAAAGTCAAAGTTGTAATTAATGCACACGATGTCGGTTTCGGCAAGTTGATGATGCCATTGCGTGTGGCCATTTCAGGAATGGGCTACGGGCCTGATTTAATGCCTACTATAGAATTATTAGGCAAAGAAACGACCATCCGCCGTATTAATAACGCAATCGAAAAGCTTGGTTAAGATTACATTCTTACCATAACACAGGCCAGGTTTCTAAAACCCGGCCTGTGTTTATTTTAATTTTTTTATTCTTCCTATTGTAAATTATTCCCGTCGGTTCGATATTTGATAGAGAGACGAGAAACCGTAAGGTGTGTTATTATTCATTAAATGATCTGTAAAGCATCTCTTGCAGATCATATTCCAACAAAAAGAGCGGGAATGAAACAAAAATTACTCTTCGGTATCATTATTTCGGCGGTTATGTTAATGGGAATTAGCATGGTTCAGGTCTCCCCCGAAACAACTGCCACACTACCCATTATTGCCAAGGGCACTTGGTTAAGCGTTCTCCCTCCACTTATTGCTATAGCTGTAGCTCTAATCTTTCGCCAGGTACTTTTTGCCCTTTTTTTAGGGATTTGGTCCGGTGCCTTTTTGGTTGGCGGATTTTCGTTTGGCGGGTTCTTCAGCAGTTTTTTTACTGCGCTTAGCGGTTATATCGTACCGGCCACAGCTGATGTCAGTCATATGAGCATCATTGTTTTTACGCTGTTGATCGGCGGCATGGTCGGCATCATCACCGACAACGGAGGCACGCGCGGTATTATCCGGTCCATCACCCGTTTTGTGAGAACCAAAGTTCAGGGCCAGTTAATTACTGCGTTGATGGGGTTCATTATTTTCTTCGACGATTATGCCAACACCATGGTTGTGGGCAATACCATGCGTCCCCTAACTGATAAATTGCGTATTTCTCGCGCTAAGCTCTCTTACTTGGTGGATGCTACTGCTGCCCCGGTTGCAACCATAGCTTTGGTGAGTACCTGGATAGGTGCGATGGTAGGATTTATTGCCGAGGCTGAGTCCAAGATGCCGGATTTTAATGAATCCGCATATTCAGTGTTTGTGAATTCTCTGCCTTATAACTTTTACTCTTTCTTCACTATTTTTTTTGTAGTGATGATAGCCTGGAGCGGTCGTGACTTTGGTCCCATGTTGAAATCCCGCATTAACCTGTATAAAGCCAAACACGATCCCAAGCTTGATCAGTATAACCTCTGGAAGGAAAAAATTGCCGAGGATGAAGAAGAACAAAAAGTATCCCACTGGGCCCATGCGGTCATCCCGATAATTATCTTGGTGTTTGGTACTATTTTTGGGCTTTTTATTACCGGGCAGGGCAATTCCATCCAATCTATTATTGAAACGGCTGATTCTTATAAAGCGCTTTTGTGGGGATCGTTGATGTCTTTGGTGATTGCAGCAATTCTCACATTGGCACGGAAGCTGCTCAATATTGAAGATTTGCTCAAGGGGATGATGACCGGCATGCATACCATGTTTGATGGATTGCTCATTTTAGTGATGGCCTGGGCGCTCAGCGAAATTACCGTTCAGCTCGGCACCGCCGACTACCTGATCTCAGTATTTGGGAATACACTGAATCCTTATTGGCTGCCGGCGCTTATTCTTACACTCTCAGCCTTAACGTCCTTTGCGACGGGATCTAGCTGGGGCACGATGGGAATTCTGATGCCGCTGGTTGTACCTCTGGCTTGGCAGATCGGCAGTAATTCAGACATTCCGATTGCCATGACGAACGAGATTATCTACGCGAGTGTAAGTGCCGTTTTGGCCGGTTCCGTTTGGGGTGATCACTGTTCCCCGATTTCCGACACTACCATTTTGAGCTCAATTGCATCGCAGTGCAACCATATAGAGCATGTCAATACCCAAATGCCATACGCTATGGTGGTTGGATTTCTCAGTATTCTGGGGATGGTGGAAATGCTCGTTTTAGATATTCCCTGGTGGTTGGTTTACGGAGTCGGTGTTGCCATTATTCCGGGAATCATATTTATGTTTGGAAAGATACCTAATCCCGAAGATTATGTACCGGTTGGCAGGGAACCAGAGGTTACAAGGCTCGATTAGGTTTATCAGTAGGCTAGCTTAAAAACCTGCTTTTGCGTTAATAACCGCAGAATTATGCAATATGTAATTGCGAACGGAATGCAGAGTGCCATCTGTTTTTATGCTACTGCTGCAGCAGATCCTGAAACAGGTTAGGCATGGGGCACTTTATTCCGGATAGTATAAGGTTGTGTTTCAAAACCTTATTTAGCCGTTTCGGTAAGCATAAATTCGAACCGGTTTTCATCCTCAGCTTCCTTCGTACCCGGTTTAAACCGGCGTTCGGCAAATGTTACCTGTCCACCCTTGCCGATAAGCAAAATTGTAGAGCAACGAGTACCATACCCGTCACTTTTGATAAAAATGGAGGAAACCTTCTTTTCAATTTCTTTGGGGATACCGGTATTGGGCAGTTGATTGTCATTTGCCTTTTGTTCATCTGCCAGTAAGCTAAAAAGGGCTTCTTCGGAAGTATTCTTGTCTTTTATAATTGTATCCAATTGTGTTTTAGCATTATTGACTTTTGGCCATGGAGTGTCGAGCAGATGATTACTCAATCCGTACAGACCGGGTTCCAAAATTTTAATTGTTCTTTCCTGATTTGAGTAATAGCCCAGCTGGTTCGGTGATCCGGTTAAGAGATTAAAGCCCATGTATCGATCGGCCTTTTTATCAACCTGCTGCAAATAGGATGCTGGAGATCGGGATTCGATTAAATAATCGAGGACTAAATGGCCGCGACTGGGTGGATTTTCTTTTTGAATGGATGGATCCCGGTAATTAGTCAATGCCGAAAAGGCACCCTCTTTAGTAATGCCCATCCAGGTACCTCCTGCTTTTAAGTCTTTCCCTGCCAGCAAGTCAGGGTGGTCATCCCAAAATTGAGCCGGGCGCGTCGGACGATTGTGATTTTCGTCTCTGTTAGCAGCAAAAACAAGATCATAATCGGGATGCTGTTTATACGAAAAAACAATCAGGCACATGGAATTATTATCTAATTAAAATAAGCGCTCTTAATAACAATGATAGTGTAATATTAATTCTCAAAACATTTTCACATATTCTACGTGTTATAGTAACAAATCCAAATACATCCAGATATCTGTTGAACCTAACAAGTCGGGAATATCTTTTCTTTGTCGTTGGCCTTTTGGCGGCCGTATGGTTTTTTATCGGTTATCCATCCCAGGATCCTCGGCATATTATCAACCTGAAATCGAGTAAAGCGTCGATTGAGAAAAAGGCTGT
>DATFLI010000266.1:0-5959 GCA_035267805.1 Balneolaceae bacterium
CTATTCAAGCGCGGAACAACAATTCAAAAGACTTGCTAATCAAAATTCTGAAGATCTTGATATCAAAAAACAGTTTGCAGCTTTTTATCAGGACGGAGCGTTCGATTATCAGCAAGTGTTACCCTTAGCAGGCAAGACGAAACAGACTGAAATTGAAGAACGGATCACTCATTATTTGTCTTCTTCCATCCCGTTGCTAAAAGAAGTGACAAAGGCAAATCCTGATGAAAAAGCGGCCTGGCATGATCTCTACCAGGCTTATACTTACCTTGGGATGAAGGCGGAAGCCAAAGACGCTAAATCCAATTTCTAAATTATTTCTTAGACTCATGAAGTTTAATACCAAAACAATTCACGCCGGTCAAAAGCCGGAAGAAACGTCGGGTGCGGTCATGCCTCCCATTTTTCAAACTTCGACCTATGTGCAGGAAGCCCCAAATGTAAATAAAGGATACGATTATGCCCGTGTCGGCAATCCGACAAGGACTGCTCTCGAAAAACTTATTGCGGGACTTGAAGGTGCCGATGAATGTGCTTGTTTTGCCAGCGGGTGTGCGGCTATGGATGGCGTACTCAAAATGTTTCGTCCCGGTGACCAAATTATTGCATCCAACGACCTCTACGGGGGAACGTATCGGCTTTTCACAAAAGTGTTTGAACCTTTTGGCATTAATTTCACCTTTGTGGATATGACCGACATTAACAATGTCAAAGAGGCCGCGACAGACGACGCTAAATTATTGTGGATTGAAACACCGACTAATCCTCTCCTGAGAGTTGTGGATATCGAGGCTTTGACTTCCTTCGCTCGCGACAATAACATTCTTACGCTGGTGGACAACACCTTTGCCTCTCCCTATCTGCAACGACCACTGGAGCTTGGAGCCCACATGGTGTTGCACTCTACTACCAAATATCTGGGTGGCCATTCGGATATTATTGGGGGTGCCGTCGCTACTTCGGAATCGGAGTTGATGGAACAGCTGCGTTTCCAAATCAAAACAACAGGTGCCGTGCCGGGACCGATGGACTGTTATTTAACGTTACGTGGTATCAAGACGTTATCGGTTCGCGTAAAACAGGCTGTTGAAAATGCCAGGGAAGTAGCTTCATTTCTGGAGAAACACCCGGCTGTAGACCAGGTAATTTATCCCGGCTTGAAAAGCCATAAACAGCACGATATTGCTAAAAAGCAGATGAAAGATTTTGGCGCTATGGTTTCCTTTTCACTGAAAGATGATTCGATGGAAAAGGCCCAGGACTTTATGAGTCGAACGGAAATTTTTGCCCTAGCCGAAAGCCTGGGGGGCGTCGAGTCGCTAATCAGTCACCCGGCATCGATGACACACGGTTCTATCCCCAAAGAAGTCAGGGAAAAAGCAGGATTAAAGGATTCCCTAATCCGGCTGTCGGTAGGCATTGAAGATGCTGAAGATCTTATTGCAGATCTGGACCAGGCTTTTGAATAAAATTTAGTGCGAAATGACATCCTAATTAAAAATTCATTGATATGAGAAACGTAGTAATTGTTGAAGCAAAACGGACGCCCATCGGTTCCTTTGGCGGCAGTCTATCTTCTTATACTGCTCCCGAACTGGGCGCTGCAACTATCACAGAAGTCATCAAAAGTGCCGGCATCAAGCCCGATGATGTGCAAGAGGTTGTCTTCGGAAATGTATTAACTGCCGGTATCGGACAAGCTCCGGCCCGTCAGGCTGCCTTAAAAGCCGGACTCTCGGAGTTAACACCGGCAACGACCGTTAACAAGGTATGCGCTTCCGGGATGAAAGCCATCATGATTGCGGCCAACCAAATACAGCTTGAAGAAGCGGATATTATTGTAGCCGGTGGTATGGAAAGCATGAGTAATGTGCCTTATTACCTGTCAAAACATCGTTTTGGTTCTAAATTGGGGCATGCCCAGGCCGAAGACGGAATCCTCAAAGACGGTCTGTGGGACGTTTATAATGATTTCCATATGGGTAATGCCGCCGAGATTTGTGCCAAAGAATGCAATATCAGCCGCCAACAACAGGACGAGTTTGCGATCACGTCCTACAAAAGAGCTATTAAGGCCCATGAAGAAGGCTTTTTTAATGACGAAGTGATTGAGATAAAAGTGAAAGATCGCAAAGGAAATGTCACCAAAGTAACGATGGATGAGGAACTCAAACGGGTTAACTTTGACAAAATTCCGAATCTACGCCCGGTCTTTGATAAGGAAGGATCTGTCACAGCGGCCAATGCCAGTAGCATCAACGATGGTGCGGCAGCGGTGCTCGTAATGAGTGAAGAAAAAGCCAAAGAATTGGGACTCAAGCCATTGGCACGTATCATCAGTCAAGCCAGTGCTGCGAAACAACCCGAATGGTTTACAACCGCACCTGCCGATGCGATGCCCAAAGCATTGAAAAGAGCCAATATTGATAAAAATGACATCGACCTTTTTGAAATTAATGAAGCTTTTTCTGTCGTAGCCCTGGCAAATAACCAGATTATGGAGCTGGATCCGGAAAAAGTGAATATTCACGGAGGAGCCGTAAGCATCGGCCACCCCATCGGTTGCTCGGGAGCCCGCATTATGGTTACCCTGATTCACGCTCTGAAACGAACCAACGGCAAGTATGGCTGTGCCGGAATCTGTAACGGAGGAGGTGGCGCATCTTCCATGGTGATCGAAATGCTTAATTAAAGCTCATAGAGTCTAACGTTCAGGCAGGAGGTCTTTTTTCCTCCTGCCTTTTTTATTTTCAAATAATCTGATAAATTATCAGATAATAGATGTTTTGCCAGCCCGATAAGAAAATTTTAAGTTTTAAAGATCTTTTTTTTCATTATCATTAGAGAAAAGTTCCAAATCATAGATTTTTCCATGTTTAAGAAAGCGTTTTCAATAATTGCCCTTCTTTTGCTGGCGATGACTACCATTTCAAAGGCACAAGTCGGAATTACAGCCGTGCCTTTTCTTCAGATTGAACCGGATTCACGCGCAGCAGGAATGGGAAATACCGGTGTAGCCATCGCAGATAACGCCTCTGCTGTTTTCTGGAATCCTGCCGGTCTCGCTTTTCAAACAGGAAACCAGGTAAGTATTACACACAGTGAATGGTTGCCACAGTTCAATGCTGATCTATTTTATGATTACCTGGTTGGCAAATATTATGTGAAAGATATCGGGACCTTTGGGGGGCATATTACTTACCTGAATTTAGGCAAACAGGCTCGTACCAGCGAGACCGGAGATGTCATCGGTCATTTCAACAGTTATGAATTTGCGGTCGGACTCTCATACGGGCTCAAAATCAATAAAAACTGGTCATTGGGATCCGGTTTCCGCTATATTTACAGCGGTTTGGCTGACGGCGAGGTCAGTGGCCAGAAAATTAACCCCGGATCCAGTGTAGGTTTGGATATCGCCGGCATGTATAAATCAAACAGCTTTAAATTCCTCCAAAGGGATGCCAGCATTAGTGCCGGGTTGAATATTTCTAATATCGGTCCCGGAGTACGCTATACCGATAATGCCCAAAAAGATCCCCTACCGACTATGTTCCGTATCGGCTGGGCTTTTAAAACCAATCTCGATAAGGACGGTATCAATACGCTGACTATTGCCAATGATATATCCAAAGTGATGGCCCGGCTCGATTCCAATGACCAGCCTGTCGGTCCAATCAATGCCCTCTTTTCATCCTGGGACAGTTACACGCGCGACACCGGTTCGGGTAAAGTAACCCTTTCATTACCGCAACAGCTAATGTATGCTTTCGGGCTTGAGTACTGGTATAATGATCTTTTTGCGATCCGTACGGGCTATTACTACGAAGATCCCAATAATGGGGACCGACGCTATTTAACGCTCGGCGCCGGATTGCGCTACAAGTTCCTGGGAGTTGATTTCAGCTATATTTCCACTTTGGGTAACGAAAATCATCCTCTGGCAAATACTACGCGGTTCGGCTTGCTCCTGAACTTCTAATTAGGACAAGCCTGCATTTATGAGCAACCTAATGCGGCAAATTATTTTAAAAAGCATGCTCATTGTGAGCATGCTTTTATTTTTTTATCCCGCATTCATTTATGCCCAAACACAGCCTTTACGCCGTAGCCACGCCATAAATAACCATTCTGTAATACAGGCCGCCGATACTCCTGACACGCTAACCCTTGTTGCCGTGCGGGTGACCTTCCAACCCGACCAAAATCGATTGACCACCGGTAACGGTACATTCGATCCCCAAAACCTGTCCTACCTGGATTCTCCTGATATCACCATTGATCCCCTGCCTCATAACCGTTCCTATTTTCAGGATCATCTCGAGTTCGCAAAAAACTATTTCGAGACGGTATCCGGGCAGCAAATACACCTGCGCTACCGGGTTTTACCGGATATTTATCAACTTCCCGAAAAAATGGAATATTATTCCCCGACCGGCAAAACCTTTACCAATGAAAAACTGGCAAAACTAGTTCGGGACACCTGGCAAAGGATTAAGGCACAAGGCGGATTTTCGACTTCGGATCTGGATCCGGAAAATACAGTCTTTATAATCTTTCATGCCGGTGTGGGACGTGATATCAAACTCATTGGAACGACACTGGATAAGACTCCACAAGATATTCCATCACTCTTTTTGGGCAAAAAATCGCTCGCCGATTTGCTCAAGGAACCGAATTTTGAAGGCTTTGATATCAATAACAGTTCATTTAGGATTACCAACTCAATCATCCTTCCCCAAACCCTTTCTCGTCCCGGTCAAGACCTTAGCGGCCAAAGCTATGTGCTCCAACTTTCACTGAATGGACTGCTTTGCGCTTCTATTGGCAGCTACCTGGGCTTGCCGGACTTATTCAATACCAAGACCGGGAATTCAGGCATCGGTCGCTTTGGATTGATGGACGGAGAAAGCTTCTTCTCCTACCGGGGACTCTTTCCGCCGGAGCCCTCGGCCTGGGAAAAAATTTACCTCGGCTGGCAACAGGCCTTCCGAATTACAGCCAATTCCGACGGCCCTTTTTCACTGCCCGCTGCCTCCTATCACAAGCCAGCGAGCATTGCCCAATATAACTTATCCACCGACGAATATTTCCTGGTTGAAAATCGTAATCGTGATCCAAATAATAACGGTGTAACGCTGACAATCCGTCAACCGGATGGCACAGCTATTCAGAAACAATTCGATAACAGCGATGAAGCGTTTGTGAACCAGACGGATGGATTCACAGACCAGCTTCCAAAAGGTGTTGTCACGAATGTCAGCAATTTCGACTGGAGTCTGCCGGGCGGACTCGACAAAGGCCCGGACAAAACGGCCGGAACCGGTGATGATCGCCAGCTTAACGGGGGCATTTTAATTTGGCATATTGATGATGCCGTAATCAACAGTGAGCTCCAGGATCAAAGCGTCAACGCCAATCCGAAGCGACGGGGCGTGGACCTGGAAGAAGCCGACGGTGTACAAGACATTGGTCGAGCGGTCAATGAGAATTTCACTGAAGAGGCCCGCGGTACTGCCTTCGACTTCTGGTGGAAAGGTAATGATTCTTCCGTTATTACCCTATCCGGTGATACCCTTAGCTTTTACCAAAATCGGTTCGGACCCGATACCCGGCCTTCGAACGACAGCAATTCAGGAGCACCAAGTTTCTTTGAATTTTACGATTTCTCTCCCAATCAGCCGGTTGCCACCTTCCGGGCTCGTCCCCGCTCTCGCTCAAATATCCAGCGTGTTGAGCTGCCGGTAGATTCGTTGAACGATCAAACGGCCTATACTTCCGGGGCAACCCCCTATTTTGATGCTTATCCGCTTGAACTCTCCATTTACAAAGCCTCTTCCGATTCCTTTCTCGTTATTCCCACTCAACAATCAACGTATGCTGTCAAACTCGGTAGCGGATCAACTATACGGAATTTCAACACCGGTCAACCGCAACAACCCTATGCCGGGAGTAAACTCAT
>DATFLI010000267.1:0-17106 GCA_035267805.1 Balneolaceae bacterium
ATTGCTTTTGATACGCGCAAAGTGGGCTGGTATCTTGTGTATGAAGAGGATGGGTTGCTCTTGGATTGAAAATTGTAGCGATTTTATAAACAAGATAGAAGACAAATCCTGAAAAAGAAGATCTCTCCCTGGTGGTCGAGATGACGCCTTAAAAGAATTAAAAAACACAACGGCGGCAGAGCCTCTGTATTGACCCTCTTTTGATTTCTCCCTACGCGCAGGGAGAAAAACTCTTAATTACAAATCGGTGTCATGCTGAACTCGTTTCGGCATCAATTACAAGAGATCCTTTATGAACTTCTGATTTCGCTAGCTGGTTATAGATTTTATTATTTTATTTCTATTGACTCAATTTCAATTATTGCCAATCAATAGTCATATTATGACTCATTTAAAAAAGTCTCCCTCCTTGCTTTGCAGGGAGGGAACAAGGGTGGGTCAAATCTCCTAATAATTATTGATCAATCTATTACAAGCAATGATTTTGGGAGTTACTAGTTGCCATTCCAATAACTGTGAGGGAGTTTTACTCCCGAACTATATGCAGATTCGCTTGTGTTGACTGCATTCTCAGATGAAAGTGACCCTATCTTATTCTTCCCCTACCTGGCAGGGGAAGAGATGCCTTGATTAGCAATTGGATTGGATACTACATTTTTCTTTGCAACAGTTCAGAATAATTTCAGACTGGCGCCGGAGTCTCAGGGCTTTCATCAAAAAGGCGACTTAAAAATCCCCTGCCCATTCATGTGCCCTATATATTTGCCAAGAATGCGTACTTCTTCCGATTCGCCGGGCTCAATCACGATATCATCAAAATCGGGATTGGCCGGTTCCAGCCGGAGTTTATCTTTTTCTTTATAAACCCGCTTTAGCGTAGTTTCATCCTCATATAACACCGCTCCCACATCGCCGTTGCGAAGCTCTGTTTTTGATAGCAGCACAAAGTCACCGTCCGTGATGTCCAGCTCTTTCATACTCATTCCCTTTACACGCAGGGCAAAAATATTATCGGTCTTTGGGAAAAGTTGTTCAAATGTAAGCTCCCCGAGATCGGCTTCTACCGCTTCCTGCATGGCACCGGCGGTAATTTCTCCAAGAATCGGAATCGAGGAGCCGGACTTATCACTCCCGGGCCATACATCAATGGGCGACCGAAAGGTATAGTTTTCAGATCCGTCTTTTTGAAGATATCCCTTTTCAACCAGGGTCTGGTGATATTGCACCGAGCTGTTGGCCGATTTAAATCCATTGAGTTGGGCAGCTTCGCGATGACTGGGCAGTCGCAGGTGTTTTTGAAAAAAGCTGACCAAGCTATTGTAAAATTTTTGTTGCTTTGGAGTAAGCCCTTCCATGAATAAATATTGTACGTTTGTACATAAAATAGTGATTAATGGGTTTTTAAAAAAACGTGATTTTCGAATGCTATTTATCAATTTTCATGATTGCAAATTGCTGCAGCTTCCTTTAGTACCGAATCTATTTTAGAGGTATTTATCCCGGCTTCTCTCAGGAATGACTTGTTTTCAACTAAATCTTTACAAAAAACGGCGCCTAAATTTGTCAGCCGGTGTTTGTCTTTTTTGGATAGGGATGAAAGGCAGGTAAGCGGATGCAAGTTGACCCGGTCGATCAGCTCTTTTAACCCATTACCCTGGGGATAGTCCCAGCTTAGCATTTTGATGCCCATGCATTCTCCATATTGCAGAGCATCGGAAGTGAATTTTGTATTTGTGACCAGCCATGCCTGGGGATGCAGGTTGTCGGGGTCAGATTGGGCTTCTAGTTTCTTTTCTATGTCCAGAAAGCGCGATTGGATGTACAGCGGCACCTGCACATTGCATTTGATACCCTTTCGGTTATGAAATTTACATTCGATCATAAAATATTCGTCATCTTTGCCGGCAATTACATCGATCTCGTGGGATACGCATTCCCCATCAACTGTAACACCCACTTGCGTGGAATATCCCAGGTGATTCAACAGACCTCCGATAAATTTTTCAAAGGGAAATCCGGTGGGGCCCAATTCCATAATTGCATTCTTGAGCTTGTAGCGACCGGCTGAGCGCTGGGAACGCATTTGTAATTTTTGGAAGGCTTTCTGGTAAATTTCCTGGGTGGTGATACCATCGTAAAGCACTTGTCGGATCGCCTTCGTAATCCGATCTGCCGTTTTATGTTCCGCTCCTGCCCTCGCAAGAGAATTTCGAAGCTTAGACTCATCGTATGGCTCTTGTTCTCCTGAAGCTTTGGTAACAATTATCCTATTCATAATGCAGGATTTGATGAAGTTTCATTACATATCTAATGATAAAATCCTGATTGGTTCAATGCTATAATTTTTCAGATTTCTTTGCCGACTCTTCCATTTTTTTGTTCTGTAAGTCGTTGCTCTACAGAGCAGGAATAGATTCGATTACAGTTTCTGCCAAGGATGCTTTCCCTTCATTAAATATAAATATGCAGAAGTTGTCGATATGCTGAATAAAAGCTGATAATTAAACAAAAATGAGGAATTTTCATGAAAAAGTTATTAATGAGTTTAGGATTGGTCGTGCTGTTTGGACCAATGATATCAATTGCCTGGGCCCAGCAAGGAGCCGGAAAGGGCATGAAGAACCAGTATTCCCGACAGTACGATACAAATGCCGTCGAAACGATCGAGGGAGATGTGGTAGAAGTCACCAACAATCCGAGTCGAAAAAATGCAGCTATGGAAGGAGTGCATATGTTGGTAAAGACCGGCTCCGGAAATATACCCGTTCACCTGGGACCGGTTTGGTATATGAATCAGCAGGAAGCGTTTCACAAGGGAGACCATGTTGTGATTACCGGTTCACGTATTTCATTTAGCGGAAAATTTGTGATTGTGGCTGCCACAGTACAGCGAAATAAGATGGTATTGCATTTACGTGATCGCAATGGGTTCCCCGCCTGGAGAGGATGGCGCATGGGACAACGAGTTAACCGTTAACAAATCTGCCTGAAAATTATGAAAACATTAGAAGAGCGAGAAGAGAGGGTAATCACCGATGGTCAGCAAATGCAGTTTCCGACCCTAAACCGGGAAGCACCTTATTTTGAGGCAAAAACCACCCAGGGCATTAAGAAACTTTCTGATTACGAAGGGAAATACCTGGTCCTGTTTTCGCATCCCGCCGATTTTACCCCCGTCTGTACTACCGAATTTGTCGCTTTTGCGAAGCATTATGATAATTTCAAAGCACTGAATTGCGAATTGCTGGGGCTTTCGATCGACAGCACCTATTCACATTTGGCCTGGATTCGGAATATGAATGAACATTTCGATATAAAAATTCCCTTTCCCATCATCGATGACTTGTCCATGAAGGTAGCCCATGCTTATGGGATGATTCATCCCGGGGCCGGTGATACTTCAACGGTGCGTGCTGTCTTTGTGATTGACGATAAAAGTGTCCTCCGGGCGATGATCTACTATCCGAAGGACAACGGGCGCTCCGTTCCGGAAATTCTTCGGCTGGTTAAAGCGCTTCAGACGACTGATAAGCACAAGGTAGCTACACCCGAAGGCTGGCAGCCGGGAGAAAAGGTGATCGTTCCGCCGCCGACTACTGCCGATGCCATGGAAAAACGTCTCGGGGAAGGGTATGAATGCGTCGATTGGTACCTTTGTAAAAAAGAGCTGGAGTCAGCCTGATTCAAGGACGGGTAGACCATCTTAACAGCAGGCTGAAATCTGAACTGGGAAAAAGCCCTGCTCAATTCATATCGAACAGGGCTTTTTTCTACAGATCTGAGCATTGACCGAGGCTGCCAATACTAACTACGTGAAGATAATCTGTGCCTTTTCAGAAAGTTCATAAAACTGTCCCACCGAGATGATATCGGCTACCTGTGGGCAAAAGTCCTCTTTGGTGAGCCTGAACATATCCACTGACGCTTTACAGGCATAGATATCGGCTCCCGAATCGTGTATCATTTCGATAAACTCGCGTACCGGAGGGATATCCAGTTCTTCCATCTGCTGTTTCATTTTCCGTGTGGCAAAAGCGGACATTCCCGGAAGGCCTCCCACCAGGGTCGGAATATGCATTGCAGGATTGCCTACAGTGGCTACTTTCAGATTGTCCATTTTGTTATTCGTGATTGCTTCGAGTCCGAAGAAGGTAAAAAATAGGGTGGCTTCAATGCCTTCCATGCGGGCGCCGTTTGCCATAATCAGTCCGGGATAAACGCCTTCCAGCGATCCACGGGATATGATGATCGAAACCTTCTCAATCGGCTGTGATTTTATCTGTGGGATTCCATTCGGCAGTGTTTGCGTGTCTGTATTATTCATGGTTGAATCTCCTTTTCTCTAAATACATCCTGTGGGTTTAGGGATACCGGCGATTTTAGCGGCCTTTTTAGCCGGACCTTTGGGAAAAAGCTGGTACAGCTCTTTAATTGGAACGCCACTTTCTTTCGTGAGCCGGCGAATCGAGGGGCCGTCTCCTTTCTCATCATACTCTTTACGCATCAGACGGATGATTTTCCAGTGGCGATCGGTGAGTTCATCGATGCCCTCCAGCTTTGCCAGCTCGCGGGCAATGTCCTCATTCCACTGGGTATGATCTTTCATAAATCCTTCCTGATCTACTTCAATGGTTTTTTGTGCAATCGTTGCAGTTGACATTTTTGAGCCTCGTTTTGATTAATTTTTTAAAATGTTACTACTTCGTTCTTTTCTTTTGGGATTTTCTTGCCGGCCATCGACATTTCAGAGCTAACAAACGGCAGTTCCCGACCTTTGATAATGGCATTCCAGTAGAGCCATTTGAACATCAGCTTACCCCAGTGATTGATGGCTGTCTCTTCGAGCAGCGAAAAGGGACCCAGCCCCGGGATGGGAAATTTGCCCGTCAGCGGTTCGGTATCGTAATTAAAATCGATGAGCATGCCCTTGCCGTCGCCCGATTCGATAAAGCAGTTGGAATGACCGTCGAAGCTTGCCGAGGGCATGCGTCCCGAAATCATGTCCATAAAATTCTGCAGCACAATATCTCCTTCAAAGTGAGCTACTGATCCGGCCTTGGAGGTAGGCAGGTCGGTGGCATCCCCAATCACAAAAATATTCTCCCACGATTTCGACTGCAGCGTATGCTTGTCAGTAGGGATAAAATTGAGTTCATCCCCCATTCCGCTCCGCTGTATAGCACGGGATCCCATATTTGTAGGAACCGCTACCAGCACATCAAACGGAACCTCCCGATCATCCCACGAAACGATCTTCCTCTGCTCATTGTCCACGTGTCCGATGGCAAATTCTGATTCCACTTTGATTTTCCTTTTTTTTAGCGTCCCTCCGAGCACTTCGGAGCATACCGGCTTGGTAAATGCCCCGGGTAGCGGCGTCACAAATGTAAGATCTACTTTCTCGCGCATGCCGCGTTTTTTGAAGTAATCGTCAGCCAGGAAAGCAAACTCCATAGGAGCGACGGGACATTTGATGGGCATCTCGGCAATGTTGACGACCAGTCTCCCCCCTTTCCAGGTGCTAAAGAAATCGGCCAGGGCCAGAGCTCCGTCAAGCGTATAAAAATCAAAGATGGATTTTCTCCACAGCTTGCCGGTCATGCCATCAATTTGATCGGGACGTGTTTCGCTGCCTGTAGCAATGATCAGGTAATCGTAGTTAAGCATTCCCATGTCGCTTAGCAATACGTGGTTTTTCTCGGGTTCAATCTTATCAATTTCAGCAAACAGCACCTCAATATTTTTGGGATAAAATTTCTTTTTGGGCTTTATGATATCTTCTTTCTTGTAGAGGCCGAAGGGGATAAACAAAAGGCCCGGTTGGTAATAGTGATTAGGTTCTTTATCCACGAGGGTAATTTTCCAATCATCTGCGGGTAGCGCCTTTCTAAGTTTGTTGGCCATCAGGGTTCCCCCTGTTCCGCCGCCGAGTATTACAAGCTTTTTCATAGAGTTGGGACTCGTTTAGTATGTTTCTATTCCAAAGTACGAGGCTTACTGCCATACAATCGTAGGTGCTTATCCCGACAGTCTGTAGGCAATTGCCCGCCAATCGCATAAGGATTTGGCGATATTTCCGGGAGGTAATTTTTGAAGACTAAGGATGGGTGACTTTTTGTTGGAAAGTTGAAAGGGAGTGTTAAATGAAATAATTGGCAAAAGTTATCGTAATAAATCTTTGTTAATTAAAAAGATAGTTTATTATTTAAATGTACTTTTCATTTTATACTTAAGTTTTTGGAGGTATTTATGCGTACTCATATCAATCTTGTACTCGTCTTGTTAGCTCTTTTATCCTCACCTGCTTTGGCCCAGGAGAATAGCAAGCTGCCGGCGGGATGGGAAATGCGATTTGATCATCCATCGGCCAGTCTAAGTAATGTGAAGTTTACAATAAATGACAAGCAGTATCATTTTGAGGCGGGATCGCGGGAAGCAGCGATTTATTATAAACCGGCCATGACAACGTCCGGATCATACACCCTTCAGGGCACTTTTACCCAGTTGCAGAAAACCGGACATCCTGAGGCCTATGGATTATTTGTAGGAGGCAAAAATTTACAGGGAGCTAAACAGGAATATCTCTATTTTCTTATCCGCCAGGACGGTAAATACCTGATCAAACGGCGAACCGGATCCGATACCCAAACGATTAATAACTGGATGTCGAGTGATGCCGTGAAAGCGCTGGGAGATGATGGTCAGTCAACAAATGCCTTGGAGATTTCCTGCGGAAAAGATGCTGTAAAATTCATTGCCAACGGGCAAGTGTTAAAATCCATCCCCCGCGCGCAGTTGAATTATGTAGAAGGAATTGCCGGACTGCGAATTAATCACCACTTGCATTTGAATATCGATAATTTCGATTTAAATTCGATGGAATAGATTAAATCGATGATCTAATTATTTACCAGCCGAGATTTTTATAAAACCTAAGGGGGATATGGTTAGAATCGTACCTGCACGACACTGACTATACCTCCTATAGGTAGAGGAGTAATCCCAAAATGGATTTCTGCCATTCCTTTTTGTTGTAAGATATCTCCTTTTGACCGTCGGTAGGTTTCATAACGTATTTCTTCCTCAGATTTGACAAACAGGCTTGTTACCCCGGTAAGCACAGGGGTAAAAGCATAAAGTTTGTTTTCGGCAGGTCCTTTAACCAAGATAGCTGCTACGCCGCCGGTAATAATAGAAGATATGCCAAAAACGATGCGTTCTTTTTTTCTTTTTTGGGCTAACTCCTCAAATCGACGGTCCCAATAATAAAACTTGGCATGTATTTGATTAGGTGTATTATCAGGCGCTTTGTTAAACTCGGCAAACAGTTTCTCCGACTCACTTCTGATACTAAAGGGAATCAGGCTCAAACCGCTCAACACGGCTCCTCCGCCCAAGAGTGAATATCCCACAATGCGGGCATCATCACCCTCTCCAAAAGCGAGTGTTGCAGCACCGCCGAGGCCGGAGCCTATGCCAAGTCCCAGCAATACATATCCGCCAATTAAGCGACCTTCTCGATCTTTATCGGCAAGTGACTGGAGGCTTTTGTGAAGTACATCAATAAGGACGGTTCCCTGTTCGGTAGAAATAGTATCCCGTACACTAACTGAAGCCATTTTTGTTTGGCCAAGCCCATGCTGCGGTTGAGCCAGGATCACAAAAAACAAAAGCCCTATAAAAATGACAGCTGATAAGTCAATTTGAGTAAAATGTTCAAGTGCTTTCATAAGCTCTCCTGATTTACCTGGAATACCTGTTTCTATTTACTACTCTATTGCCATCAAGTTAGTAGGCGACCTGTATCCTTTCTTGTAATAGATGGGAAATCGCTTAAATAAGAATATTCCTTACAAGAACCGTGAATAAGGGTTGATCCCTAGACCGGAAAGGGAACGTTCCTGAACGAATACACTATTATAGAAAGTAGATATCAGATTCTCAGATTGATCGTAATTAATTCATAAATCCAACTAATATAATTTTATGCGTTTTCCCATAAGCCTGATTTTTTTATTATCTCTTTTAACCTCCCCCGTCTTAGCACAACAACATAAAACCGGAGAACTGCCATCTGGATGGAAAATGCGATTTGATCGTTCGTCTGCCAGTCTTAGCAATGTGATGTTCAATGCAGAGGGCGACCACAATTATCATTTTGAAGTTGGTCCGGAGGAAGCAGCGATCTACTATAAGCCTGATGCCAAAACTTCGGGTTCGTACAGCCTGCAAGCCACTTTTACACAGTTGAAAAAAACCGGTCACCCGGAAGCTTACGGTTTATTTGTCGGGGGCAAGAATTTGCAGAAATCCGGCCAGGAATACCTGTACTTTCTTATCCGTCAGGATGGCAAATATCTTATAAAACGGCGAACGGGATCTAATATACAAGTAATAGTAGATTGGACGTCCAGTGATGCATTAAAAGCGCTGGGAGCCAATGAGGAGTCAACAAACAAGCTTGAAATTGCCTGCGGCCACGCTCGGGTAAAGTTTGCAGCCAATGGCAAGGTTATCGCCACAATCTCACGTTCCAAATTGAAAGATATAGAAGGCATTACGGGCCTGCGTATCAATCATCACCTTCATCTGAATGTTAATAATTTTACTTTGGATCCTATGAACCAGGATTACCGGATCTTCGTGTTTTAAATATAGGTGACGAAGGAAGTAGTCTGCAACGATATTACGGCAACAAAAGTGAATTCAGAACTAAGCTTTCCCGGGACTAAAATTATGCCCATTTCGAATGTTATGGGAGAACGGACTTATTTGACAGCTAAGGGTGCTCAAAGAAACTACCTATAATTTCTTAGCACTCGCCTTGCACGGGTGTGCTTGAAGAATTTCTAAAATACAATGTAAACCATTGTAAGAAATCATTAAGAGAATGGGCAAGTGAAAGGGCTGGATACATACCTTATTTCCCCGCATTGTTTTCAATGCTGTTGGTTTGCTGATACTGTGGGCAGCTGTTAAAAAGCAAAGGGTGGCAATAGTATGTTTGTCTTACTGTTTGGCTGGGCCTGCCGGATTAACATTACTTAGAAACGAGTGCAAATTTATCAGTGATCAAACACTGTTTAAGCATATATTCAGACAAAGGCCGAAGTATTATATCAGGGTTATTCAGTAGAGGGATTTTATTGGGCTTGAAAAATTATAGCTACATAAATTTTTATTATAGGAAACAAAAGTATTTTAAAATTACTAATTTGTTTGTCTTGAGTGATACTTAAAAATTAGTGAACTATCATCCTACTTTGGCGTCCTGAAGAAAAATGGATCAGCAGCTTCAACAATGGATCAGAAAAATAAGGCAGGGAGATAAGGGCGCCTTTGAGAAACTTTTTCTGAGGTTGTACGAGCCGTTATGCAATTTTGCATGGCGGTATGTAAAGTCTTCTCATATATCTGAAGAACTGGTTCAGGATGCCTTCCTGGCTGTTTGGGAGTCTCGGGAATCATTGGATAAAGAAAAAAATATTAAGACCTATTTATTTCAGACGGTACGCAATAAGGCACTAAATCATCTAAAACATCAAGAGGTTGCAGAAGAACACAATAAACATATTGAGTGGCTAAATTCCGTTTCCATTTCGCAGATTCATGATTTTGAGGAGGACTCGGAATTCATAAAAGCTGCACAAGAAGCAATTGAAGATTTGCCGGAGAGAGCTTGCCTGATATATAAGTTAAACCGCAAAGAGGGACTTACCTATAAGGAAATTGCTGAAATATTGGATATCTCCCCAAGAACTGTTGAGTCTCAAATGAGCCGGGCTTTAAAAAAATTGAAACAAAGCCTTTCTAAATTTATTACCGGGGATAATTCGCTCCATTTGAATGAATGAGTGGTTATTTGCACGGTTTTGGCAAAAAATCCCAAAAAATTTGAAAAAAATTTACGGGTACCTCCTTTCTCGATTGTATAACTAAGTAGAACACTCAAAAATACTTCTAATGTATATGAACTGGCATTTACTCCAGAAATACTTATCAAAGGAATGTAGTCCCAAGGAACGGAAGAAGGTTGAAGTCTGGATAAAAGCGGATGAGCAAAACCGTGAGTTTATGAAATCCCTGCAAAAAATTTGGGAGGTTGAGCCCCAGGATGAGATCAAGGTGGATGCCCAGGCAGCCTGGAATTCTTTTCGGCATAAGCTGACGATAGAAGATCGGCAAAACAGAAATAAGAATCAGAAATTGCACAATTCTATTTATTTTAATCGCAAATTCAGCTGGGGTAAAGCGGCCGTTGTAGGAGCTGCAGCTGCTATTCTTATTGCTTTCCTATATGTATATGTGCCCCATTCGAGCACTCACAATCAGCTGGCTGACAACGGGCAAGAGATGGAACGCATCACCACCCAAAGAGGACAACGGACGGTAGTGCGGCTGAGTGATGGCACTAAAGTTCATCTGAATGCAGCCAGCATGATTAAAATTCCGTCTGATTACGGGGATTCTACTCGTGATGTCTACCTGGAGGGAGAAGCTTTTTTCGAGGTGACTCATAATCCTCAAAAACCATTTTTGGTGCATACTCCAAATGCCTACACCAAAGTATTGGGGACCAAATTTGATGTTAAGGCCTATCCGGGTGATGATCCTGTGCAGGTGGTAGTTAAGGAAGGGCTGGTTGCATTAAACTCGTCAATAAATCCCAATACCACCCATAACAAAATTGCGAGAAATCATATGGGTACCCTCGATAGAAAGGGAAATATGAAAATTTCGGAAGTGCAGATTGACAGCTATTTAGGTTGGAAAGATGGTCGCCTGATTTTTAAATCCACCCCCTTGAAAAATATGGTTCCACAACTGGAACGGTGGTACGATATAAATATCAACGTGGCGGACTCTTCACTTTACAGCCAGCGGATGACCGCATCATTCAAGGATGAACCTACATCCGAGGTTTTAAAAATAATCGCTCTTTCTCTCAATGCAAGTTATGAGAGGAAGGGTCGCACTGTAACATTCCATGCAAACTAACAGCAAAACCAAATATAAAGTCCTAAGGAGAAATGGAGTTCTTTATGAGCAGAAAAAGATACAAAAAGGAAAGGGATATGGACGGTTGGCATTGGACGAAAATGATTTTCATTTTGTCTCTCGCTTCATCGCTTTTCATGATCCCCGGCAAGTCAATTGCTACTCAGATTAACGGCGGACATAAGTTCTTTTCGGCCGTTTCATCGATATTTGAAAATATCAGCCAGCGTAATACAGTTCCTCCTTCTTTAAAGAAGGTGATATCGGTTGATTATACAAATACATCACTTAAGAAAGCCCTGAATGATATCGCCAAAAAGGGCGATTTTCGTCTGTCATACGGCGATAATCGAGTTCCCCTGCAGAAAAAGATTAATCTGCATCTGGATGATGTAACCATTAATGATGTTCTTTGGAAAGTGCTGGATGGCACCGGATTGCGTTTTGCGGTTTCTCCCAATAGGCATTTGGTGCTGATGGAGCGCAAAGATCAAAAGGCGGAATCTAAGCGAACTTTAAAAGAAACAGTCAGCGGTACTGTTAAAGATGCAGAATCCGGTGATACGTTGCCGGGGGTGAATGTTATTGTAAAAGGCACCACTACCGGTACTTCCACCGACAGTGATGGTCATTTTCAATTGAATGTTCCTTCTTTGCAGGATACACTCGTATTTTCATTTATTGGATATCAGCGACAGATAATTCCCATTGATGGTCGCACTACCATTAACATTTCTCTCAAAATTCAAACCATTTCCGGTGAAGAGATGGTTGTTGTGGGGTATGGCTCTCAAAAGAAAAAGAACCTGACGGGTTCCATTTCTTCGGTAAGTTCCGACCAGCTGCAGAACACGCCTGTAACTCGTCTTGATGCGGCGCTGGAAGGACGAACTTCAGGTGTTCGTGTAACGTCCAGCTCAGGTGCTCCCGGCGCCGCCTCTACGGTGCGCGTGAGAGGTACCACATCGATCAACAATAGTAATCCATTATATATTGTTGATGGGGTTCCCATTGATAATGGTGGAATCAGCTACCTGAATCCCGAAGATATAGAATCAATTCAGGTATTAAAGGATGCTGCATCTGCAGCTATTTATGGTACGCGGGCAGCCAATGGTGTTGTTTTAGTTACCACAAAGAGTGGGTCTGAAGGCCATATCCAAGTGCATTATAGTACGTATGGCGGCATTCAGGAACCTGCTAAAAAACTCGATCTGCTAAATGCCACACAATATGCAACATTGCGAAATGAGTCATCCGTTGCTGCCGGTAATGGCATAATCTTTAATAACCCTCAACAGCTTGGTAAGGGAACCGACTGGCAAAGTAAAATTTTCGACAATCGTGCTGCCATCTTAAGTCAAAACTTAAGCTTCAGCGGCGGTAGCGACAAATCTACTTATTTCGCTTCCTTGGGATATTATGATCAGGAAGGTATTGTGGCATCCCCCATTTCGCACGATAAAAAATTAACCTTCCGGTTGAATTCAACCTTGCAGGCTACTAGCTGGCTGACGTTCGGAGAAAAACTCGGGTACACGTATGAAAGAACCCGCGGAAGTCTGAATACGAACAGTGAATTCGGGGGCCCGCTTAGCTCAGCCATAAATTTGGATCCCATCACACCGGCTGTGATTACCGATCCTAATGTGGCCAGTAGTAATCCATACAGTAATAATCCGGTTATCCGAAATGGTCAAGGTCAGCCGTATGGTATCTCGCAATATGTGGGACAAGAAATGACCAATCCACTGGCCTATATTCAAACCCAGGAAGGTAATTATGGATATTCACATAATATTGTCGGCAATCTTTATGCTGATATTAATCCTATTCCCGGGTTGGAAATCAGAACAGATATTGGGGTAAAGCCGGCCTTTTGGGGTAATGAAAGCTTTACACCTATTTATTATTTGAGTGCCACAGTAAATAACCTTACAAACAACAGTTTTAACCGTGGAGCAAACCAGGGATTGATTTGGAACTGGGATAATACCATACAGTATGCTACCGATTATGGTTCGCATCACTTTAAGGTTTTGTTGGGTACCAGTACGCAATCAACAAGTGCTTCCGGGGTAAACGGAACCTACCAAGCCATACCGGCAAATAATTTTAGCGACGCTTCGATGAACTTTTCGGTACCGACGGATCAGCGAATCGCCGGTGGCTATGAAAATCAGCCTTACGGACTCAACTCGTATTTCGGTCGTGTCAATTATAATTACAAAGATAAATATTTGTTGACGGGTGTTATGCGCGTTGATGGTTCTTCCCGTTTTGGGAGTGACAATCGCTATGGTTCGTTTCCGTCGCTCTCAGTGGGATGGGTACCCTCACTCGAAGACTTCTGGCCGAATAATGATGTGCTTCGTTATTTGAAAATCCGCGCTTCCTATGGAATTAACGGGAATGACAAATCGCTCGGTGATTTCCAATATGAATCGACAGTTAGCGGTGGACGTAATTACGTGTTCGGTCCCGGTACCATTTATACCGGTGCCAGCCCAAATGCTCCGGCAAACCCCGATTTAAAATGGGAGAAGACCAGTCAGCTGGATCTCGGATTTGATGCCCGGCTGCTTTCGAGTTTGACAGTTACTTTTGATTATTATTACAAGAAGACCACCGGAATGTTGCTGCAGGTGCAGATCCCCGGTTATGTTGGTGCTTCAAGCAATCCTTTTGGAAATGTTGCCAGCTTGAAAGATCAAGGCGCGGAACTGGAAGTAGGTTATCAACAGCAGTTGGGAGCATTCAATTTAAATGTGGATGCCAATGCCTCGTATAATCAAAATACCATTACCGATATTGGAGAGAATGACTATCTAACCGGTGCCACCTTCCAGAACAGTGCTTACGAGATAAGCCGAACGCAGGTCGGTCATCCGATTGGAGCATTCTACGGATTTAAAACCGAAGGAATCTTCCAAACTCAGCAAGAGGTTAACAATTACGTAGATAAGAATGGGAATATGATACAGCCCAATGCGCAGCCCGGTGATTTTAAATGGGCCGATCTGAATGGGGATGGTCAGATTACCAGTGATGACCGTACCTTTATCGGTAATCCTACGCCCCCCTGGACCTTTGGTCTGAACGCCTCTGTTGCTTGGCGAAACTTTGATCTTAGCGTATTTGGCCAAGGCGTTTACGGGAATAAAATTTTCCAGGGATTACGTCGACTGGATATCACATCTGCCAATTACACCACGGATGCTTTAGGTCGATGGACCGGTCAGGGTACATCTAATACATTCCCGAGACTTAGCGATAATGATCCCAATCATAATTTCACTTATCCCTCATCATTCTATCTATCCGATGGATCATATTTCAGGATCAAAACCATTCAACTGGGATACAGCTTGCCGGTAACTCTTACCAATAACCTGGGGATACAAAAAGCCCGGTTTTACGTGATGAGTCATAATCTGCTCACGTTTACAAAGTATTCGGGCTATGACCCGGAAATTGGTGGAAGCAGCTATAGTATAGATCGCGGCGTATACCCGCAGGCCCGTTCCTTTATGCTTGGCGTAGATCTTAAATTCTAAACTTTTTTAATCTTAATGATTGATAACTGGAGAAGATGATGAAACGTTTTATAACATATTTGATGTGTCTTGCAGGTATTGCTTTGTTGATTTCTTGCAATAGTGTTACAGATGTTACCCCTAAAGGGCAGGAGCTGGAATCAAATTATTACCAGACCCCGGATCAGGCGAAAGCTGCTTTGGTGGCCGCCTATAATCCCATTGCATGGCAAACAGGAGGTACGGACAATACGTATATTCCTATATTAGGGCCATTGAATAGCGCCGCAGACGAATGTTTTGCCGGCGGGGGTGGACCCAGCGATATGCGTCCATGGCATGCGTGGAACGACTATGATATGAGTTCGGCCGTGGGTCCCCAGGCCGGTTACTGGGATCGAAGCTATACCGGCATAAACCGGGTTAATTTGCTGCTCGAGAAAATTGATGGAGTAAAAGGAATGTCGGACTCGGTAAAAAAACGCTATATAGCAGAAGCAAAGTTCCTTCGCGGGTATTACTACTTCTGGCTGGTGCGTTTGTTTAAAAATATCCCGCTTATAACTAAGCCCCTGGATACCAGCGAGATCTATCAGCAGGAGCAAGCATCTCCCGATTCGGTTTATGCGCAGATAGAAAGTGATTTTAATGCTGCCATCCCTGATTTGCCATCGGCTCCTCTCCCCTCGGATGAGCAGGGACGTGCTACAAAAGAAGCCGCTCAGGCCTTCCTGGCAAAAACAATCATGTGGGAAGTGGGAACCGGTAATGATCAGGCGAAGCTGCAGCAAGCTGCTGATTTGCTTGAGAAAGTAAATACTGCGCCAGCATACCATTTACTGAATAATTATCCGGATATCTTTAGTCCCGATAACAAATACAATGCAGAGTCTATATTTGAAATTGGTCACAGCAGTGCTCAGCAAGCAGGTTGGGATCTTTGGAATAACTTCCGGGGCAATTTGTATGTGCAGATGGTTGGTCCGAGAAGTTACAGCGGCCCGGATTATACCTCCGGCTGGAGCTTTAATCCTGTCACCCCCGCCTACGTCGATTCTTTGAAAGGCGATCCGCGGTATCAATATACCGTAGCTAATATCGACAGTATTGTAAATGCAGCACCGGGACGTAGTTATGTCGAAGGATATCATAATACCGGTTACTTCATTAAGAAATTTGCTCCTTTAGCCAAATATGTTGGGGCAAACGGAGATCCTGCTTTGAACTTCCCCAATGATTATATCGAAGTTCGGCTGGCCGACACCTATCTGTTAGAGGCTGAAGCGCAGTATCGATTGGGAAACATGCCTCAAGCGGACAAATACTTGAATGCCGTACGTGACCGTGTTGGGCTTTCTCCGGTAACGCCCACGCTTCCCAAAATATATCATGAGATGTTCATGGAACTGGGTACCGAGGGGCACCGCTGGTTTAACTTGGTGCGCACCGGTCGGGCTGCTGATGTTTTGAGTCGGTTTGGATTTAAAGAAGGCGTAAATGAAGTGTTACCGATTCCGCTTGAGTCGCTGAACAATACCAAACTCAAACAAAATCCGGGATATAATTGATCAATCCTGGCTAAATGGCTAACGATATTCATCTCGAAACATGGCAACTTTATCCCCTGTTGCCGGTTCGGGATGATGTTCGTAGCCATCATTCGTTAAAACGAATTTCTTACAAAAAAGTTAATTAGTAATCTATTTGACAATGAAAGATGCAGATAAAATAAAATTCACATGGTATCAAATTATGGTCGTTGCCGTCATTGCAGGTTTGTTTACGGCCTGCAGTGATAGTACTACCGGGACGCATGAATTGGGTTCACAGCCCAAAGCTAAATTTACCGTTAATGCCGTATCCGGTAAGACCAATACCTATTTATTAAAAAGCACTACTGAAAGTGCATTCTTATGGCAATGGGATATCGGTGACGGAACCGGTTGGACCAAAGGCGGTGAAACAGATACCGCTTATTATCCCAAAAAAGGTGAATATACCGTAAAATTGAGAGTTTTTGCTCAAGGTGGTACTGACACCACTAATCAAACTATTAATGTATCTCAGGATGATCCCAACGGCTGTTATGGGAATAAAAAAGCTCTTACAGCCTGTGATAGTAATGGTAGTAAAACATGGGTGCTAAACCCCGATGCCGGAGCTTTATGGATTGGACCGCCTGATTTTAGTCAGACATGGTGGAGTAATTCTGCCGGGGACGTTCAGACGCGTAGCTGCCAGTTTAATGATGAATATACATTCAGCAAAGACGGTACGTTGGAACGCAATCTGAATGGTGACACATGGGTTGATAATGACAATGGGACGGATCCGTATCCTTCGGATATCATAGTTAACAATGACGGTTCCATGACAGCCGGTTGCTATGATTGGAGTGTGATCGATCCAAAATATTCAGCCTGGGGATCAGGTACGTTTGATTTCCAAATAACCGGGGATCAATTAACGGTTTCCGGGAATGGTGCCTATCTGGCATTGTACAAAGCTGGAGACACCAACACAACGCCTGTTCCAGAAGCATCAATCACGTATAAGATTATGTCTTTATCCA
>DATFLI010000268.1:0-12051 GCA_035267805.1 Balneolaceae bacterium
TAATGAGCGATCAATCATCGTTAACACATGCTCTACGGTCAAATCATACAACTCGAACAGTTGACAACGCGAAAGCAAGGGACTTACCAGCGAATAAAACGGATTCTCGGTAGTAGCCCCTATTAACGTAATAACACCTGACTCTAAATGGGGAAGCAGGGCATCCTGCTGGGCTTTATTCCAGCGATGAATTTCATCTACAAAAAGGATCGTTTTGCGTCCATTCATCTGCTGGATTTTTTCTGCCTTATCTACCACCTGCCGCAAATCCTTGATGCCATCTAACACCGCATTCAAAATTGTAAACTGGGCATTAATCTCACGGGAAATCACATGAGCCAGGGTCGTTTTTCCGGAACTCGGCGGACCGTAAAAGATCATAGATCCAATTACGCCAGATTCAATCATTCGTCGAAGCATCTTACCTTCTCCGACAATGTGATTCTGACCGACGAACTCCCCTAACGAACGGGGACGCATCCTCGTTGCCAGTGGTTCATGCGGATTTATAAAATCAGATTTTGGGTTCTGACTTAACCCGCCATCGGCATCCTCATTGAAAAGATCCATGAAATGAAAATTAGAAATTAAGAATTAGGAATAAACAAAATCGCCATTATTCATTTCACAATAAAACAGAAAATTATCTTTCTAAATTCTGTTTAATTGAACATTCCCAATTCAAAATTTTTATTTCCTAATTCTACAACGGAAGATTATCGTGCTTTTTCTTGGGTGTGTGATCCACCTTATTTTCACTGATTTCCAGTGCACGGATCAGTTTTTCACGGGTCTCATCGGGCAAAATCACATTATCGATGAACCCGCGTTCCGCTGCTTTATAAGGATGGGCAAATTCTTCTTTATAATAATCGGTAAGCTCCTGTTCTTTGGCTTCGGGATCATCAGCGGCTTCAATCTCCTTGCGGAATATTATTTCAACCGCGCCCTTCGGTCCCATGACTGCAATTTCGGCCGTCGGCCAGGCTACATTATAATCCGCACGAATATGCTTGGAATTCATTACGTCATAGGCGCCGCCGTAAGCTTTACGGGTGATGACCGTCATCTTCGGAACCGTGGCTTCGCAAAATGCATACAGCAGCTTGGCTCCGTGCTTAATGATTCCGCCCCATTCCTGATCGGTGCCGGGCAAAAATCCGGGAACATCCTCAAAAGTGACCAGCGGGATGTTAAACGCATCGCAGAAACGCACAAATCGAGCCCCCTTCAACGAGGCGTCGATATCAAGCACCCCTGCGAGTGCCAGCGGCTGGTTTGCCACGACTCCCACGCTACGACCGTCGATACGTGCAAAGCCTACCACGAGGTTATTTGCATAATGCTCATGTACCTCCAGAAATGAATCCTTATCAACAATACCCTGAATCACATCCTTAATATCATAAGGCTTGTTCGGGCTGTCCGGTACAATTTCATTCAGTTTTGCAGCTTTAGCTGAATCCGGCGCCTTAGCCTCTAATCGCGGCGGTTTTTCTTCGCAATTTTGCGGAACATAGGTTAAAAGCTCACGCATTCTACGCAGACAGACAGCATCATTTTCTTCCGAGAAATGAGCTACTCCGGACTTGGTGCTGTGTGCACTTGCTCCACCCAGCTCTTCGGATGTGACTTCTTCGTGCGTCACTGTTTTTACCACATTGGGACCAGTAACAAACATATAGCTGGTATTTTTGACCATAAACACAAAATCAGTCAAAGCAGGACTATAAACGGCTCCGCCGGCACAAGGCCCCATGATACCCGAAAACTGCGGGATAACCCCCGATGCCATGCTGTTACGCCAAAAGACTTCTGCATAGCCTCCGAGCGATGCCACGCCTTCCTGTATACGCGCTCCACCGGAATCGTTCAATCCAATAATGGGAATGCCATTTTTCATGGCTAAATCCATGATTTTACATATTTTCTCGGCATGAGTCTCAGAAAGTGATCCGCCAAAAACCGTAAAGTCCTGACTAAAAACATAAATAGGACGACCGTGAATTTTGCCAAACCCGGTCACGACACCGTCTCCCGCAATCTTTTTTTCATCCAAACCAAACTTTTGACTACGGTGTGTTACGAAGGGATCAATTTCTTCGAAAGAATTTTTATCGAGCAACAGATCAATACGCTCTCGCGCCGTGAGCTTTCCCTTGTCGTGCTGCTTTTGGATTCGTTTTTCGCCTCCACCCTTTCGGGATTCTTCACGCTTTTGTTTTAGTCGTTCCACTTTTTTGTCGGGATCCATCGAATATCTTATCTGTTGCGATTCTTTTTTTCTAGGAAATAACTTTGCAGCCGATCTGTAAAATCCACTGCCTTTTCCGAATACATATCTATGAGGTTGCGCTTAAAAATATTTTTCTCAATAAACTTGCTTACCTCACGCCATCGATCGTAAGCAGCAATATTCTCCACCGCCTCATCAAATGCGCGGTCCGAACCATTAAAAATTTCTTCCACAAATAATTCACGATCTCCGGAAAACTGCTCTCTTAGTGCTTTAATTTCCTTTTTAGTAGCATCATTCTTTGTCAGGTCAATAATCGGCTCATCAATAAATCCGTCTTCGTCCACGTTTTCTTCAGGGTCCTGTTCTTCCTCAGGATCTCCTTCCTGCTGACTGCGTTCGTACTCTTCAACCTCCTCATCGCTCATATAGCGCATCCACATCGGCGTCTCCTCTCGCTCTATTGTAGCATCGGAATCTTCATTTTCCGGTTCTGTTTCCTCATCCGGATCAGAATTTTCCGATTCTCCTTTCAACTCCGGCTTCTGATCTTTTTCAGCCGATTCCTGTTCGGTCTCTTCCCATTCATCTTCATCTTCTGCTGCTTCCGATTCCTGCTGTAAAAACGCTGCATTTAGAGAACCATCCTCCTCTTCCTCATTATCGGGTTCTTCCTCCATCTCAGTAAATCCTGCATTCAACGAAAAATCAGGTTCTTGCTCTTCTTCCTTTTCGGTTACATTGTCATCATCAGCAACTATATCCTTTTCCTGTCTGTTCTCTCGATTTTCAGGATCTTCCGACTTAGGTTCCTCCCGGTATTCGACTTTCAAATCAACTTCCGGTTTTCTCAAGTCAATATCACCGGGCTCAGGTTTGGGTTGCTTCTTTGATTTCTTTGGTTTTACATCAAACAGGTTAGGCTGATCATCTTCATATCCCTCAAAATTCAACAACTCGGGAGAGGACAGCACCTCGATAACCTCTGCACGGGTAAGCGATTTATCCATCAGGTCGAACTGACGAGCAATACGTGGCAGATTTTTATCCTCAAAAAAAAGTCGAAGCAAATTTGTGTCGATGGAACCATCCAACAATTTAAAAAGTGGCTCCATCATCTGTGCCCAGTTGAGCGGAGAATAGCGTGCCGTAATCCTTTGATCCGCCTTGGCAATGATATCCGAACATTGCTTTTTGGACAACGTCTCCAAATCCTTCTTCTGCATATACCGGGGCAGCAAATTAGCAAAATGCGGATAAACAACAATGGTCCTGCTCCGGTTGACCATCTTCGTATAGGAAAGTTCATCATCCGCACCAAAAACCACCTCCGGAATATACTTACGCGGTTGCACCAGTATTTCAATCACATCTGCGACGGCCGTCTCGATTACTGCCTTGGCATAACTGGCCGGCAGACGAGCTTCTGCGCGAATAGCCTCCACAAATTTCTGCCAGGCATCCAGTACGGCATCCGATTGAATATTGGCCCAGTCGGTTTTGGGAATGATCATCGACTCTTCGAGATTCCGCTGAAGTTCAATCTTAATTCGCCGTACAACAAAAGTGGGAAATCCCCAAGAACGAAGTTCATCCAGCCGGTAATATTGATCGTTTTCCGGCAGGTGATTGATGAGGCGTTGTGTTATTTTTTGAACAGTTTGATTCATAAAAATTTTTGGGAAATATATCGTCTACAAATGGTCAATACAACCATAGAATGCATCAATATGTTAAATCCTGCGAATCTTTTGAAATATGATTCTTCGAAACAAAATCCAACCGGATTTTGAACCCTTTTCATAAATGGCAGTAAATTATTTAGTTCGAATACCTGTAAGGACTACTTTAAAAACCGGGGTGTTCTGCATTTATTTCAGGCCCATTATGGGCATCAGCTAATAACTTTTAAAGATAAAACTACAAAAGCTAAAACAGATTCAACCAGCCACAGGAGTGTTCAACCTGCGAATAAACTTTTTATTACTAATATTTCCTCATTTTTTCATTTAGGATGTCGTTATCGCTTCTTACCTTTGGCTATGATTTCTTTACAAGTACTACAGCTCGAAAAATCTTTCGGCAACAAGACTATCTTTTCGGATGTCTCCTTTGATCATCAAGGGCAATCACTGGGCATTGCCGGCGCCAATGGATCGGGAAAATCGACTTTTTTGAAATGTCTTGCTTATTTGCTGCGTCCCAATAAGGGGCATCTGGAATGGTGGAGAGACGGTGAACCAATGAATAAAACGGTATTCAAAAATAAATTGGGATATGCCGCACCATATATTAATCTGTATGATGAATTAAGCTGCAAAGAGAATCTGGCATTTCTGGCTAAGGTGCGTCATGAAAAAAAATACGAAGCTGAAATTGATTATTGGATAAATAAAGTAGCATTAAAAGAAGTAGCTGACCAGCCTTTTGGCAAACTTTCTACGGGACAGCAGCAACGTTTGCGGCTGGCTTCGGCCCTTTTTCATCAGCCTGATATTTTGATGCTTGACGAACCCGGATCCAATCTTGATGAGGCCGGTATTCATATTGTTGCGGAAATTGCCGATTCATTTAAGAAACCTGACAAATTATTAATAATTGCCTCTAATGATCGGGAAGAGCTCAATCTTTGTGATCAAATCTTTTCGATCGAAAAGTTGGCATTTGCCGAATCTTCTTAACAGTACCACCTTTCCACTAAAAATGGGACGGCATGTAAAGAATCAGACTAATCGGTATTACAAGTTTCTCCCTGGCAACACTCTTGCACATTAATGCCACAGTTTGCGCATTGCCCGTGTCCATGTACCCAAATGAGTGGCGCCGTGGCGCCGCAGTATGCGCACCTCCGCTCTTCGGCATTTGCCTCTTCTTTTTTCGGTGATGATTGATTCGCTGCCATAGAAATAATTAAGCTAATTCGAGGTATCGAGAAAAGTTTTATAGTTTGGTTTCAATGGCCCTAAAATAATAGCTGATATCCGGCGAACTACAGTGCCAGCTCATCACGAATCAGTAAGAAAATTGCACTATGAGGACAGATCAAATACTTTTCATTTTCGAATTCGATCTCATGCGTCTGATCTTTTAAAAAAATAGCCAAATCCCCTTCTTGAGCCTGCATACCAATATATTTCGTCTCGGTAGTATCTTTCCATTCTTCATTAATTTCATTAGAGGGTATGGGGTATCCCGGTCCGGTCTTCACCACGTAGCCGCTGTGAATATCCTCTTTTTCTTTAACCGTCGCAGGCAAGACGAGTCCACTTTTAGTTCGCGTTTCCATATCGCGCGGTTTAATGAGCACGCGGTCGCCAACAACAATGAACTTATCAACGGAATTAAGGTAATCTTGAATCATCTGTAAACTTGTTTCGTGAAACGAATTTAATAACGTTATAATTTAACTTCTTTGTATAACAAATCGAACTGGAGATTCTATCCCAAAAAGTTCTATGTATGGATCTGAAGAATAAATTATGCATTGTGACCGGAGCTAATTCTGGCATCGGCAAAGAGATCGTTCGGGCATTCGCGCGACAAGGTGCCTATGTGATCATGATTTGTAGGAATGAGAAGCGGGCACTAAAAGCACAACAAGAACTTATTCAAGATACCGGACACTCGGGCATCGAGGTGATGCTGGCAGATCTTGCCCTGCAACACGATATACGCTCGGTAGCAAAAAAAACTGCTGATAAATTTAATAAAATCGATGTACTGGTCAACAATGCGGGACTTATTTCAGGCAAACGCGAAGAAACCATCGATGGTATTGAAAGAACACTGGCTGTAAATCATCTTGCACCCTTTCTTCTGACCAACTTACTTTTGGATCAGCTGAAAAAAGCCGCTGAAGCTCGGGTTATTAATGTAGCTTCAGAAGCCCACCGATATGGGGTTCCATTCTTCGACTTGGAGAATCTACAGCTTAAAACAGGTTACAAGCCCATGGTGGCATACGGATTCTCCAAACTATGCAACATACTGTTTACTCGCGAACTGGCCAAACGGTGTGAGGATAGTTCTATCACCACAAATTGCCTGCATCCGGGTGTTGTAGGAACAGGACTTGCCGAAGAAGCCAGTTTGTCTATGAAGATTCTGTATACCATAGGCAGACCCTTTATGCGATCGCCCCGTAAAGGTGCAGAGACAACTATTTATCTGGCTACTTCCAACGAAGTTCAAAACATTAGTGGAAAGTACTTTAAAGACAAGAAAATAGCATCACCCGCATCCATTGCAACCGATGATGAACTTGCTAAGAAGCTGTGGGATATTAGTGCCGGGCTGACAAATTTATCCTAATACAAAAAAGCGTTTCATACGGATTTTTTTCGATCGCCAAACTAAGTTATCCAATTTTTCCCTGGATGGTTTATTAGCGGCTTCGACAATAGCATTATCTTTGGACTCATCCAATTCGAGATTATCCAAAAAGAGTTTAATCTGAGAACGGTCATAATGACTATATTCCTTTTCCAGCACCCGAATAATATCAGGCCATAACCGGGGCTTAGCTGACCATTCGATGCCAAGCCCAATAGCATTCTCAGGAACACGTTCTGCCAAACAAATACTCAGCCGTTCACTGATGTCGGAAGTTACCGGCTCGTGGCGCAGTAGTTTAGGCCCAAGATATTCACCGTCCGACTTGGGAAAAAAGCTTTTCCACATTTGATTGGTGTAAGGATGATGATAATATACTTCGTATTTTTGGTTGTTTTTACGAAGTTGTTTCATTTCGCTAATTAGCGCAATCTGCTTGTCGTGGTCTATTATATACATAATTATTGCGGATAAAATTATAACTTCAGTTTTATCCCCAGGCCAACCGGCATAAAGGCTCCGGATATAATATCCGACGCCACATTGCCTTTACTGACCATTATGCTTGCACCCAAAAAATCAGCACTTTCTGTGCTGATATAATCATTCCTGTCAGATGAGAGTATATTTTTCAATAAATAAAAAATGGTACCAATCAAATTTCTCATCTTTCCGTCCTTAATTAATAATTGTATAATTTTAACCGGACGAACTTGAAAATGTTCCCCTGGAGACTGAAACTAATTGCCAGTCAATTATTCGCAATTAAGCAAAAGTTGTCCGTCCATTTGAAAATATATAGCCTATAATACAAAAATAAAATGATGCTATCGGAACCGTCTGAGTACAAAACCGATAATCGAATCAGTTAGATGGTCATCTTTTAGCCGCCCGTTAATTTGAAGTTGATCTCCATTAACGCTCACCTCGCATGCAGCATTTAAGGTCGCCCGGTTCTCTTTGTGGTGTGGATCCACCAACAAAAGTTCAGCCCGAGATTTTTTATTCCAATTATGCATATCAAAGCCTGTATCATGCAATAATAAAGAAAAGTCAAGGATGGGATCCCGAAAGGAGCCACCGGTATCAATAGCTGAAAATTCCAAATCAATTTTGATGGAATCGGGAAACTCCAGGGGCTGCCCGTCGAGGGTAAAAGCATTTACAAGAGCAGTAGTTTGTACCTTCATTAAAATAAGTCTTTAGCTATTTCTTACTATTTGGCATAAAATAAAAAAGCCCGAAATCAGAAAATAATATATCAAAGAAACAGGAAAAAACGATTAAATCATCGCACTATGGGATCCCTTATGTTGTTTCTTTTGGAAGGAAAACGTTACATGCGTCCCCTTTTTATTGCTGATCTCATAATTGGCATCCAATTGTTTGAATAATGTTGAGATGATGGTCGAACCCAGCCCCGTTGCTTTTTGAAAGCTGAAACCTTCAGGCATCCCATCCCCATTATCACTGACGGTCACTTCCAGTTTACTCTGCTCATCTTTAATAGTAACTCCAATTTGCCGCCTTTTCTGATCGGAAAAAGCATGTTGCACGCAATTATATATCAGCTCAGAAATGATGAGTCCGCAGGGGATAGCCTGATTTACATTCAACTGAACCGGGGCAATATCACAATTCAGGAAATATTTATGCTGCCCGTTGGAAATAATACCCATAGTATAAGTTGCTAAATCCTGTATTAAATCCGGCAAATCAATATTGGCCAAGTCGTGAGACTGATATAGTTTTTCATGAACGATGCCAATTGAACGAATCTTAAGCAATAAGTCGGCAGTAATTTTACGGACAAACTCATCATCGGACTCCATCTGCCGAAGTTGAAGAAAGCTGGAAATAATCTGTAGGTTGTTCTTCACTCTATGATGCACTTCTTTCAACAGAACTTCCATCTGCTCCAGCGAATTTTCAAGTTTCCGCTTGGTTTCGTTGAGTTTTTTCCGGTCCTCGACCTCATACAGTACCCTTCGTACTGCAAAAGGCAGCCGATTCAAATTTGATTTCAAGATCACTTCATTGGCTCCCAGTTGCAAAATTTCAGTTTCCTGTTCCTGGTTAATAGATCCGGAAAGTAAGATAAAAGGCAGCATTGAATCATATCCTTTCACTTTACGAAGCACCTCGATTCCATTGAACTCCGGCAAATTATAATCACAGATTACTATATCATAGGAATTTTTAGCCAGCATCTGTTCTATCCCCCGCGGAGAATGCATCAAATCATAACTGAGGATAAACTCATATTTTTTGAGACGATGGATCAACAGATCCGCATCGGTCTGAGTGTCCTCTATAATAAGAAGCTTAATCTCTAATAAGAAGCTTAATCTCTCGGTCTAGCATAAACTCGACTTGAAAAATTAGAATTAAACGGGCGGCTTATTCAAGACCAGCCAATAATACCCCACATCGTTGATAGCCTTGGTAAACTCCTGGAAATCCAATGGTTTAACTACGTAGCTGTTAACCCCATTTTCGTATCCTTTTAAACGATCTTTTTGCTCCTGGGATGAGGTCATCATCACAACCGGGATCTGTTTGGTATTGGTGGAAGATCGTATTTCACGGACGACCTCGATACCGTCTATCTTGGGAAGTTTAAGATCCAGGAATATTACTTTAGGCTTACTTTTCACATTTCGTCCCTCATATTCTCCCCTTCCCTTCAAAAAATCCAGAGCTTGTTCGCCATCCTTGAGCCACAGAATGTTGTTAGAAAGATTATTTTTTTCCAGTGTCCGAATAGTCAATTCAGCATCGCTGGGATTATCCTCTACAATTAAAATTTCTATGGCTTTATCCATAAGCATCACATTTATGATTTATTAAAGTTTAAAAAAGAAAGTAGCTCCTTCACCCTTTTTCCCATTTGCCCAAATTTTACCGTCGTGCCGCTCAATAATTCGTTCTACCAGTGACAATCCTACGCCTGTTCCTTCAAAATCCGCGCTGCTGTGCAGTCGTTCAAAAACCCCGAACAATTTATCAGAGTATTTCATATCAAAGCCCACACCGTTGTCCCGCACATAATACGTGGGCCGTTGATCATCCTGCTTGAAGCCCACTTCTACCTGTATCGTTTCTTCCTTGCTCGAGTACTTTATTGCATTCGATACCAGGTTAACGGCTACCTGCTTTAAAAAAGATAGATCCCCCTTAGCTTTGGGAAGCTCTTGAATTTCAAATTCAACCCTATCCTTGATTTCCGAATAACCCTCCATAACCGTTTGAGCGGCATCCTCGAAAAGTTGTTTCAAGTCGACTTCCGTTTTCACCAGCTCAGTCCGGCTGACCCTTGAAAAAGCTAAAATATCATCAATCAGCGTTCCCATTTTCTCAGTATTGTCGATGACTATATTAAGCAGTCGCCTCCCTTCTGCACTAAGCTCATCAACATGCTCTTCCAACAAGATCTGGCTGAAACCTGTTATTGCACGAAGCGGAGTTCGCAGATCATGAGAAACGGAATAGCTAAATGCCTCCAAATCCTTATTTGCCTGTTCCAGTTTTTGGGTTCTTTCTCTGACTTCTTGCTCCAGCCTTTTTTTGTGTGAAGCCGCCTGCTCTCGCGCCCGTACAATATCGCTGATATCTTCGGTATAAATCAGGAGACCTCCCACCTCGTTATTCGGCAAATACCAGGGGCCCACAGCCCGACGAATATAGTGCTTGCTTCCGTCTTTCCGGATAAATACATCCTCATCATTGACAAAATATTTCCCTTCCAAACTTTTTTTATGCATCTCCTTCCACTCCGGCTTTTGTTGGATTTCCGGAAATACATCATAATGGTTTCGACCGATGAGATCCTGCTTCTCAGCCAAATCATATTGGGTGCACCACCTATCGCTTACGGCAATATAATTCATATTTTTATCCAACATAGCCACTGCCATTGGTGCCCTGCTGATAAAGGAATGATACTGCTCATCCCGGATCTCATCAGATGAATCAATACCCACCAGCAAATAATAAAGCCCACAAAAAGCGAGCAGGAGAATCAATGAAAAAAGAACAAAGTTTGTGAATTCATTAACGCTCCCAAAACGAGTATAATGCACCGGCAGAAAAGCCACCATTAGAGATACAAGCAGGATACCGATCGTCAACATAAACCGCCCCCCTGGAGGTACTCGTGCTCCCCGGAATATTTTAATTTTATACCACTTAGCCAATAATCTCCCCGAATCCTTGGAATTATTTTTACGCTATACTCTTCGAGCCGATAGTTCAGGTTGATATTTATGAGCCCGGCAAATCCAAGCGTACAATCATAAATGATGCTTTCCCACATCAATATGATAAATATATCTTACTAATTCACATTTTGTTGTGTCTGTTAATCTCCAACCGTGAGCCTCCCATATAACCATTTTATGCAGTTTCAAACTCATCTTAAGGAAAACAAAAAGAGCTAAAGCAGTTGTTTTATTCACAGGCTTCTTTAACTATTCTTCGGGCAGCTTTTATCCTAAAGCTGTGATATCAAAATAAAAGCTGAACTCCCGGGTCTTACTATTCTTTATAGCCAGTACTTTCAGCTTATCTATTTCCCTATCATTAATTATCGTAAATGCCTGGTGATCCAATTGCCAAAATACGTATCCGGAAGCCTTTAGTATAAGGTCAATAATGATATGCTCTATACCGGGAGCTTCCAGTTGCTTTATTTTGATCAATCGGTAAGCTGTTGCCGGTCTTTGGCCATCGCCACTTTTAATAGGTAGTGATCTCGCGGATAGCCTTTCTAGCTCTTCTTGCTGGAGATATTGCATGGGATCTAAGTTATTTTGTCAGATGATTACTTAATACGATATAAAACTACGCTGACAACTTATGACACCCCGATTTCAGGGGATTCTTCCCTGCATAACAATGGAATAACAAATTTTGCCAGAGTTGCTATTTCAAGGGCAAATCAAGAAAGGCTCAAAACTAAAAAAGCCCTCTGACAACCTGCAAAGGCTATCAGAAGGCTTTCAAAAGTCGGGACGACAGGATTTGAACCTGCGACCCCACGACCCCCAGTCGTGTGCGCTACCGGACTGCGCCACGTCCCGAATTAAGAACCACAAAGATAGGGCTGTCATCAGCAAAACTCAACCTGATTTGTAATTGAATAACACATCCCAAGAAAAAGTTCTGCCTTAAAAATGCGCGCCATTCACGATCTGTTTATAGACTTTCAATCAACCTTTATTTTCTCATTTATAGCAATAGTATAGCAGTCAACTGCTATTCGCTGTAAAATTTTCATTTAGAATTCATATTACTTGTTTAAAATAGCTCTTTGTAGGATTCTAACAAAGATTATTTGTTTACTTTACATAATATAATTATATTCCACTTCAAAATTTTACAACACTCATAAAATTTTATGCCTATCGACAACTTGTAAATACTGAAGCAGCCAGCTTCCGCGCATCTGTAAATATCTAGGTGTGCGTCATCCTACATACCCG
>DATFLI010000269.1:0-13904 GCA_035267805.1 Balneolaceae bacterium
CAAGATAACTAGGCTAAAGCCTTAGCCAGAAGCTGTGCCGGATGATAAGCAGTTCTCCGGACCCCATCCTTTATTTGATGCCGGCACGAGAACCCGGGTGCACAAATCAGGGCATCTTCCGGCAGTCCGCGGAGAGCCGGGAACAAGCGTAGCTCCCCAATATTCATGGACACTTGATAATGGTCATCCTCATAGCCGAAGCTGCCGGCCATCCCGCAACAACCGGTATCCAGCACATCAGGCCGGTAACCAGCCAGCTGCAGTGCCTGCTGAACGGCCGAATTGCCGATTAACGACTTGGCGTGGCAGTGTCCATGTATATAAACTTTTTAAGTACCGGAAGTCATCGGGTTTGAAGTTTCAGAAAGTGTCTTTTGGGCGAATTCTTCGAAGGTATAGCTGTTTTCAGCTATCCTTTGGGCAGCGGCCAGTTGATCATCATCACACAAATCCACGTACTCGTCCCGCAGTGTCAATATTTCGGAAGGTTCAAGCCCGATTATCGGCATGTTTTGGTCGGTATAAGCTGCAAGATCAGGAAGATGGGCATCAAGCAGTTCCCGGGCACTGTTAAGCATCCCTTTGGAAATCTGGGGCCGGCCGATTTCGTGGAACTCGGGCACGAATACATCATATCCCATGGCTTCCAGGAACCGTACCGCCGCTTTGCCAATTTCCGGTTCGTGGTAATTGGTAAAGATATCCACAAATAAAACTACCGTTTCTGCTTGTCCTGTGTCTTGAACTGTTGCTGAAGGGGTATGTTTATGATTCTCAAACCACCGGTCAAAAGTCTCAGGGGCAAAAGTGGGCAGGTCTCGCTTTTTTGAGATGCCCGCTACCTGATTGAGTATATCTTTTACGGCGGGCTGACGTAACATCCAGTTGGATAGGCGGGGAAATTTACCGGCCAGAGGATAGAATTCGGAAGCCTGTCCGAAGAATCGCTCACCAAGCTCCAGGCCTTTTTCGTTGTGCCAGCCCTGCATGAATTCAGCTTTCATGCGCGCCATATCTACATTGGCGGGGCACTCGCTTTTACAGGCCTTGCAGCTTAGGCACAAATCCAGTGCATCGTGCAATTCCTCCGATTGAAATGCTTCTTTTTGTTTCCCCGAAAACAGCTGTCGAAAGAGATTGGCCCGACCGCGGGTGGAATCTTTTTCCTGTTTGGTAGCCATATACGACGGACACATCGTGCCCCCGCTGTCAGCCAGTTTTCGACAAACGCCGGCCCCGTTACAAAGCTCAACGGCATCCGCAAAACTTTGCTCCCGGCGCCATTTGAAATGGGTGTCAACCTCCGGACGCTTGTAGGACGGTGAGTAACGTAGATCGGCCTCCATGGGTTTGGGATCTACGATCTTACCGGGATTAAAGATATTTTCGGGATCCCAGATTTGTTTTACTTTTTTTAGCAGCGGGATCATATCGGGTCCCAGTACTTTTTCAATGTAGGGAGCACGCGTCCGACCGTCGCCGTGCTCACCGGATAGGGAACCGTTATACTTTCGTACCAAATCGGCTATTTCGCCCGCCATGGTTTTCATCTTTTGAATTCCCTCTGCTTCTTGCAGATTTATGACGGGACGCAGGTGTAATTCCCCGACCGACGCGTGAGCATAAAACACACAATCAGAGTTATGTTTCTCCAGGATCTTTTTAAACTCATCGATATATTCGGGTAAATCATTAACGCGTACGGCCGTATCTTCACAAAAAGTAGGAGTTCGTCCTTCCGAGCCCAATCCCATCAGCAGGCCCAGTCCGGCTTTTCTAAGCTGCCATACCTGCTCCATTTTTCCGGGATCCGTGATGATGGGAGCCGACGAACTCAGTTCCATTGTTTTCAGTTTGTCGGCCAACTTATTTGCTTTCTTAACAAGCTGTTGGGAGTCATCTCCGTCAAACTGTATAATCAAAATGCATTTAGGATCTCCATCCAGAAAGAAACGGTTTTTGCGCTGTTCGATATTATCTTTTGTGGCATTGAGGATAATATCATCTACAAGCTCAACAGCGGCAGGATCTTCTTTCACAATTTCTACAGTAGCTTCCAGGGCTTTGCGAACCGTGGGAAAGTGCGGGGCAATGACAACGGATTCGGGATCTTTGGGCAACAATCGAACTTTGGCACTGGCCGTCATGGCCAGCGTTCCTTCACTTCCGCAAAGCAGTTCGGCCATATTAAATGGGCGGCCATTCGGATCAAATGGCTGCATTTCACAAAGTCGGTCAAGAGCATATCCGGTATTCCGCCTGATAATTTCCGGGTGGGGATAATTTTCCAGAATTTCGTTTCGATTTTCCCGAATCAGCTCCATCATCTCCCGGTAGATATTTCCTTCCAGGGAATTAAGCTCCTGCTTTTGATTTAGTTCGTCTTCAGACAGCGGTTTAAAAGTTACACGGGAACCGTCACTGAGTACAGCATCAATTTCGAGGATGTGTTCCCGGGTAGTTTTGTACTTGATGGAAAAGATCCCGCAGGAATTGTTGCCGATCATCCCGCCCAGCATGCATCGGTTGGTTGTTGCCGTATCGGGACCGAAGAGCAGGTTGTATTTGCCGGCTTCTCGATTGAGTGTATCCCGAATAACGCCCGGTTGAACATGAGCAAATCGCTCATCCGGATCAATATTCAGGATGTGATTCATGTTGCGTCCTGCATCCATGATAAGCCCGCCACCTGTGGTTTGTCCTGCCAGGCTGGTGCCCGCTCCCCGGGCTGTTATGGAACTGCCCTTTTCGCGAGCCCACTGAACAATTGCAACAATATCCTGTACACTTTTGGGATAAGCTACTCCTTCCGGCAGTTCTTGGTAACTGGAGGCATCCGTTGCATAAAGACGGCGTGTTTGTTCATCAGTATAAATCCGGGGACGATTGGAATTTTCTTGCATGTTCATATAGACACGAAATTAATAATTCAATCAATGTACAGCGAAAGTATCCTAACCAATCGTAACAACTCCTTGAGGTTCGCAATTCATAAAACCATGGAGTTTTGGGGGCTTGATCTACATAAATGCTTTTTCGGCCCGCCTTACGATCTCGTCGCCGATAGCCAGTCCGGCTGTAGCTGCAGGGCTCGGAGCATTCAGAACGTGAATTTCATTTCCGGTTGTTTCGAATTGAAAATCGTCGACAATTTCCCCATTGGGGCGTAATGCCATCGCCCGGACGCCGGAAGGAGAAGTTTTCAGGTGCTGAGGGCGGATAGCCGGAAGCATTTCCTGTAACCCTTTAACGAATGCTCTTTTTGAGAATGAGCGATACCACTCGTCCAGCCCCATTTTCCAATATTTTCTGGCCAGATTCCAAAACCCGGGGAAATTGAGTGTTTCTATTGTTTCATTGAGATCAAAAGATAGTTTATCATAGCCTTCCCTTTTAAATGCAAAAACGGCATTAGGCCCGCATTCCACCCGACCGTCCACCATCTTGGTAAAGTGTACGCCGAGGAAGGGAAAAGCGGGATTAGGCATCGGGTAGATTAACCCGTTTACAAAGTGACGCACTTCCGGTTTTAATTCAAAATACTCGCCGCGAAAAGGCACAATTTGAATATCGGGACGGACTCCTGCTGATTCGGCAACATGATCGCTATACAATCCTGCACAGTTGATCAAATAGCGCGATTTAAAAGTGTCTGTTTTGGTGACCACCGACAGGTCTGATCCATTGTGATGAATATTTTTGACCTCCTGGCTGCAAGCGACTTTATGTCCCTTTTCTTCAATCAGCGTCCTTAATTGCTCACAGACGCCTATATAATCCACAATGCCGGTACAGGGTACATGAATCGCCTTGACGCCATAGGCATAAGGTTCGATTTCTGCCAGTTCTTGGGGACTGATCTTTTTTATGCCTTCGATCTCATTAATCTGACCGGTTTCAAAAATCTTATCCAGGCGGGGAATATCCTCTTCTTTAGTGGCGACAATCACTTTGCCACAAATTTCATGGTTGACATCGTATTGGCGGCAAAAATCGACCAACTGATGACGCCCCTCCACGCAATTTTTAGCCCGGTAACTGTTAGGTTTGTAATAAATGCCCGAATGGATAACGCCGGAGTTATTTCCGGTTTGATGCGCAGCAATTCTATCTTCTTTTTCGAGTACCAGGATGTTTAGATCCGGGTAGTTTTCAGACAGTTTATAAGCTGTAGATAAACCGACGATGCCGGCACCAACTATGATGAAATCGTATTGCACTTCTTTGTACTTAAATTGGAATTTTTACTTGAAATATCGATAAACAGGGTATCGCAGGTATTCCGGCTCTGACCACGGCGAATGGGTATATACGTATTGAAGCTGGGCGGATGCACTGTTGGCAAATGTGGAATCAGCCTCACGCTTTTTTTCAAGGGAGTCGCGCAGGGCAGGGTGCCCTTTCAGGTATTTGGCAGCTAAATCCTCAAAGACATAGTCAGAAAAATATTCTTTACGCTGCAATATTGTGTCGAAAAAATTCCACGCAAAAAAGGAATCTTTGGCTTCAGGTTCCAGCACGTTAACCAGGTAGCGATTAGCCGGCTGGTCCATCGGGATGAAATAATCACCTTTACGGAATGAGATCGAATCTTTCTCGGCAGTGACTTGTACATCATAATTGACGTGATGCAGCTCATAAGGACGATTAAGCGATTTGTAGTTCGCAACATGATAGGTCTGAACCGCCATCGTGGTATCTTTCGGCAAGCGGCTCATCTTCACAGCATTTGTTTGAAGACGCCTAATTACACGATGCCATCCTTGAGGTATAATATAAGCATCCGGTTTTTGGACCTGTTTCCGGGCTTTAAAGTAATCATAGAAAGGCACCTTTCTGGTGAAAGGCTTATCCTCGTCGTAATACAGGCGGGCTAATCCAGAAATTTCGCTGGGTTTATGCCCTGATTGGTAGCCTTTGAATGTTATCATGTCGTGGCGCGTGCTGTCGATCTTCCAGTGGAGCGGGAATTCCTGCTTCGTTTGGATCTGTTGCTTAAACTGCTGACGCAGCGCATGGATTTTATCCCCATTCTCATGTGCAAATTCAATAAATGATTGCATCACAGCATAATCAGCGGGAACCCGTAGTTTGAAGGGCTTTAACATATGTGCTTCCGGCATAAAGCTAAAAGTGCCGAACAGGGCGGCATAGCCCGAAGAATAGCGCGGGGAATCATAAAACTCGTTCCAGCCTTTCTCCGGGGTGGCACTAAAATCGTTAACGTAGGGAACCAGGTCGTATCCCTTTTCTTTCATGTTCTTGTAGACTCCCGGCACCATCCGGTCATGGAGGTAGTCGCCCAGCTCGCCGCCCAATTTATTGTGCTGAGTAACCAGCAACGTCATTATATGCTGGTAGTCGGCTCCGTCACTCACGTGATTATCGATCATGATATCAGGATCGACCAGGTGAAAAATTTTGGCAAATGAGAGCGCGTTGTATGAATCGGCTTTGGTAAAGTCGCGATCCAGGTCGAGGTTGCGGGCATTGCCCCGAAATCCATATGCTTCGGGTCCGTTTTGGTTGGCACGGGTATGGCTGTTGCGATTGAGTGCGCCGCCGATATTGTAAAACGGAATGACAGCAAGAACTACATTTTCAGGGAGCTGCATCCCGTCTTTATGCTGAACCAGATCGCGAACCAGCATCATGGTAGCTTCGACGCCATCGGGTTCGCCCGGATGTATGTCGTTATTAATAAGGATAACACATTTGTCCTGTTTGCGCAGGTCTTGATAATCGAATGTTTCATCCGAAGAAACCGTGATTAGGTGCAGGTGCTCTCCGCTGTCGGTCAATCCCATGGTTCGCATTTGCACGGTTGGATATTGATCGGAAAACCGTTGCCACCATTTCATCCCTTCTTGATAGGTCGCTGTTCGGGTGCTGTCCGATTGTTCAAAAACGGTTTGGAAGTTTTGTCCGAACATCTGCCCGGTACTTATTAGAAAAAAAAGAAAGCAACAGAAAAATGATTTCATAACCCCAGCTTGGTTAATTAATAAGCGTGGGTTAATGTAGAAACTTTCGTTTTAGATGGAAAGCTGGATTCATTCTGTTTTATCAAATAAAAAGGCCGGAGATAATGTCCGGCCTTTGAAAGTATGTTATTGTTGTCCCAGGTTTTCCTGTTCCGGGATTGGGAAACTGACCCAGACATTATCACCGGGGCGGTCGATAGGCAGTTGATCCAGCCGGTTATAACGTCTCATGTCGATCCAACGATGGCCTTCGAAAAAGAGTTCATACCTGCGTTGGTTGAGCATTTCGTCGATCAGGGCAGCCTGCGTTTGCGGACCACCGTAATCCGTCAACCCGGCCGCATTTCGTATGATATTGAGTCGATCCGTGGCATCCGAAAGGTCGGTTCCTGTATTGCGATTGATCAGGGCTTCGGCGCGCAGCAGGATCAGCTCTGCGTTTCGTATAATCGGGATGGGTGTGGTTTGCGAACCATAAACTGAAAGTCCGTAATCGCTGCTTAATCCATCCAGAGAGGCTGTTGTTGTGCGTAATTTTACTTTTTCAGCTATCCGGTTATCGCCGGCTTCCGCATCGGCAACAAATGAAGGATGAGCCACCCAGCTATCTCCGGATCCCGCATCCGGATCCGCAAAAACGGGATTCGTCTGGTCGTTGGGATTGGTGGTAAAATCATGGTAAACTCCCGTCTTTAAATCACCGCCTTCATCGATGAAAGATGCGTTCAGGGCGTCGAGCGTTGTTTGCCAGTCCTGCATGTAGGCAGCGACGCGGGCTCGCAGAGCACGGTTGAATTGCAGGAATCCTGCAGGAGTGTTGAAACCGGAGAATCCCGATGGCAGTGAAAAGAAGAAAGAGTTGCCGGCATTGCCGAGATCGCTGGCTCCGTCTTCTAATAAGCTGACAACAAGGTCGAATCCCTCGGATTTTGACAATGGATCACCCACGCTGTTGATATCATTACCGACTTGGGCTCGAATACCATTATCATTTGTGAGATCCAGGGCCTGCAGGTATTCATAAGCCTGGATAGTTTTTGCAAATCCCAAGATGCCATTGAGTTCTTCTGTGCTGAGTGCTTCGGAAGTTCCTGAAGATTGAATCAGGATATTGGTCATCCGGATGTTGGTATAATAGGCGGACCATGGACGGGTAGTATAAAACGAACCCGGGTCAAGCTGGGAGTTTTCTTTCCCCAAAAGGTCACCGGTATTCCGGGGTTCGGAAGCCAGAAAGCGGTACATCTCGCGACCGATCATCCCACAGTCGATGTACCAGAGGTTGATATCGGTACGCAGTCCGGAAACCGTACCCCCGACAAGCGTATTTAAATCGGCCTTGTTGGGATTGTTTAAAACGGTTGCAAGCTCTGTATTGTTGGGATCCGGGCGATCTTTGATTTTGATGATGTCGCAACCGGCTCCCCATAACAGGGCAGTGCAGCTTAGGATCAGGGCGCTTTTTGAGAATGTGTTTAATAGTTTCATGCTGATCACCTTAAAAATCAATATTTAAATGGAGATAGTACTGCTTGGACGACGGGTAGGGAGTCACTTCCACACCCCGACTGATTGGCTGGTTACCAAAGTTGGACACTTCGGGATCATAACTGTCATAGTTGGTTATGGTGAATAGATTCGTCGCCGAAGCTCCAATGCGAATCCTGCGGACGGTGTTGCCCAAGGCCGAAATAGCGGATACCGGCAGGTCATAATAAAGTCCGATTTCGCGCAGCCGCAAGTACGAAGCGTCTTGAACAAATTGCGAAGCGCTTATTCCCAGCAGGGCTAACCTTTTTTGTGCATTGGTGGCGTCACTGGTAATCCCGGCAGCTTGTAACCTGAAATCAGCAATTTTTAAGTCTTGATCATCATAGTCGTGAGTGGTACCGTTCAAATCAAACAGCAACTGCGTAAGGTTGAGATTGTCTCCACCTTGTTTCCAGTGCAGCAAGAAGTTAAAGGTCAGGCTTTTTGCAATTTTAAAGTCATTATTCCAGGACATCTGGAAATCGGGTTCACCATCCCCAAGCTTTTTGGTAATGATGGATAAACTTCCCTGTCCTTCCGGTACAACATTACCGTTAGCATCGCGGTAAACGAGGTTTCCATTATTGTCTACTTCAGGATCAGATCCCACAATTTGAGTAGCTGATTGCCCCTGCTCGATGCGATAATTGCCCAGTGTTGTGCTAAATCCACCGGCTTCGAGATCAAATGGAGGGACGGGTAAATCGGTTACTTTGGATCTGTTTCGCCAGAAATTGAGGGTAGAATTCCATCGCAGGTTGCTGGTATTTACCGGCAGTAAATCGAGACTGACTTCAATGCCGCGGTTCCACATTTTCCCGGAGTTGAAGCTTTCGAACTGAAATCCTGTGGAGGGTTCGAGCTCTCGTTGCAATAGCATATCGGTGATGCTCTTTTGATATACGGTGAGTTCAACAGAAGCGGCACCGCTTGACAGACTTGCGTCAAACCCGGCTTCGATTTCGGTTTGGCGTTCCGGTTTCAGATTGGCTACGCCGCGCGTATCATCGATCAGAATGCCGCCAAGCCCGGCAATATTTGACGGGGTCAGGGCAGTGAATTTTGCACCGAAATTGGAAAGATTACCTGTTTGTCCGTAAGCAACGCGAAATTTGAGATTTTCAATGGCTTTGACATTCCAGAAATTTTCGTTTGAAATATTCCAGGCCAGGGAGGCTTTCGGATAGAAATAGTATTTGTCTACGTTCCCGTTACGGTCCGATTTGTCGGCACGCAGTCCGCCGGTCAGAATATATGTATCTTTATAATTGAGCTCTTCCTGGGCAAAGAAACCTCGATCGCGCTGGAAAATTTTCGTCTGATCAACGGTTAGCTCTATGGCCTGATCGATATTCGTTTGTGTACCGAGGACATTGTTGGCTACGCTTAAGATGCTATTCTGATCATTATTGAAGGTCGTAAATCCGCCCTGGGAAGTCAGCGTTACATTCTTACTCGGTATCCAGGTATGCACAAGAATGGCACTGGTGTTCGTATTTAGATTATCGGTAGTCGTTTCGATTAACGTACCCGGTGACCCACTTATCCGTTCAAATTGAAGTATGGACGGGAAGATCAGCTTATTGTTTTGACTGAAGAAATCAATGCCACCGGTAAAACGGAATTGCAGGTAACTTGCCTCATTTTGGAAGATTTTATAGTTGGCCTGTACAGATGTTGTAATTCGGTTGACACTCTCACCATTTGAGAAAAGATCACGCGTTTGCAGCTGGTTTGATGAGTTGAACGGGTGATCCGGGTAGTTGCCACTCGCATCGGGACGCAAATCAATAAAGTTAGGCGTAGCAGTCATCGCAACACCAAAGGTAGTTCCCGAGTTATCATTATTAAACAGGCCTCGGCGCGATTTTGAATGAACGTAGTTGCTGGAAACGGCGACATCCAGCTTAGAGCTGAACTGGTGATCCAGGTTGGCCCGAATGGATTGTTTTTCGTACCCCGTCGTTTTGATAATGCCCTCGTCATCCTGTAGCGATCCGGAAACAAATAGCGATGTATTTTCATTGCCAAAGCTGGTGCTAAGCGTTGACTTCGATAGCAGCCCATTTTGTCCGTACATCAAATCTTCGTAATCGAGAAAGCGGTTGCTTGCGGCTGCTTCTTCATAAAGCGTCCGGCCTGTTGGTCCAAATGCTGCTTCAGCTTTATCAGCATCAAATTGACGAGTACCCAGTTTGTTGGAAATGGTAGTGAGGCCTATACGCTGCGAAAAACTGAATTGTGGAGCTCCGGGTGCTCCTCGTTTGGTCTGTATAATGACCACCCCGCCGGATGCGCGAGCCCCGTAAATGGCGGCTGCGGAAGCCCCTTTCAAAATCTCGATGCTTTGAATATCCTCGGGATTTAAGTCGGCAATGCGGTTTACGGGATCTTCTTGTTTAGCCGAACTACCGGCAGCGGCAGCAGCGGTTACCTGGTTGGAGCCGTTATTGATGGCATCATCGTTGTAATAAACGCCATCCACAATATAAAGCGGTTGCGAAGCTCCATTGATACTGGTAACGCCTCTAAGCCGAACGGAAATACCTCCACCCGGCGCCCCGGAATTCGCACTGATTTCTGCTCCGGGTATTTTTCCGTATAAATCGCCGCTTAATGTTTGAGCGGGAGACGTACCCAAAAGCTGATCAGCTGATACAGAAGCAACAGAGTTAGCAAGGTTACTTCGTTTAACGGTAGAGGCCAGTCCGGTTACGACGACCTCTTCGAGATTGGCCACGTCCGAGGTAAGTGCAATTCGGATGTCGTTGGATGCCGTTGAATTTACCTGGACATTACGGGTTATATATCCAATGTAACTTATCCTGAGCGTTGCATTCTGGCCGGGCAGCTGCAGGGTAAACTTACCATTAGCATCGGTGGTGGTACCTTTATTCGAATCGGCATGATAAATATTGGCACCTATCAATACGTCGCCGGTTTTTTGATCGAAGACAGTACCGGTTACAGTGAACTGTGCCATCGCTGTTTGACTTATGAGAAACAACAGGCACGAAAATAGGAGGGAGCGGTAGCGTAATTCCATAGCTCTAAGATTTTGAAATTTATGCGTTTACATAAATAACTTATTTTAAATACGAGGAATCGGATAAGCTTATGTGATGAATAGCTATTTTTTGTATTTAAACGATTAATTTTTGTTGATAAGCGATAAAATTCGTCTCCGGTGATTTTATCGCTTTAAGGGAATGAAATGGTTGTTGAAATAATTCTTATTGTATCCTACAATATGAGACTACATGAGAAGTTATGTTACCAAAGTCGTAAATACCTCAATTTTTGCTGAATTTATGAACATTATATCTGTCCGAAATTCTATTTTTACACTGTTGTTTGTTGGGCTGATAGGCTGTAGTTCTGCCCATTCCCAGAAGAAAACCAAGACTACACAGAAAGATCCCGATACGCCTGCCCAATATGTGCAGCAGGCAACCTTCACTACGTTTAACGGCGAGAAGGTTTCACTTTCTGACTATAAGGGAAAAGTGGTGATGATTGATTTTTGGGAAACCTGGTGCAAACCCTGTATTGACAGTTTTTCCACGCTTGAGAAGCTGCAGAAAGAATATCCCAAAAAGTTTAAAGTACTGGCAGTGAATCCGGGATTTTCCGATTCTAAGTCAGATGCGGAAACTTTTGCCAAAAATCACGATTATACGTTTACATATTTGTTGGATTCCGGTGATTTGCATTCCAAGCTGAACATTCAAGGCATTCCCTACAAGGTGTTTGTGGATCCCAGTGGCAAATTTATCAAGACAATGATGGGCAGCCACGGTCCCGAGGCCGACTACCGGAGTATTAAGTCTGTTATTGAGAAACATTCGTAAATATCTCGAGCTTTGTTATCCGAAAATGTTTCTGATCTTTGTCGGTTAACGTGAATTTCGGGTGAAATCACGGATTCGGATATCCGGGATCCGTGTCATACCGGTAAAGCTTTGATCTATGTCGTTTCGCTCCCGGGGGAAATTTCGCGAACTAAACCGATTGTTTTTCACTTGTAATCCTACAATGGAAAGTATATATACGGATTGATTCAGTGATTGAATGACACTCCAAAATCCGGTATTTTTGAAGACTTGCTAAATATAAAAATGAAAGAATTCTATGGCTGAAAAAGTAAAAGAAAAACTACCTTACAAAGTTAAGGATATTGGATTGGCCGAATATGGTCATAAAGAGATTCGTTTGGCTGAGGCGGAAATGCCCGGCATGATGGCGCTCCGTGAAGAGTATGCGGATAAACAACCCTTGAAAGGTGCCCGTATCGGCGGATGCCTGCACATGACCATCCAAACGGCCGTTCTGATTGAAACGCTGGTTGAATTGGGGGCCGAAGTTCAGTGGGCTTCCTGCAATATTTTTTCAACGCAGGATCATGCTGCCGCTGCCATTGCTGACCGGGGCATCCCGGTGTATGCCTGGAAAGGCGAAACGGAAGAGGAATATTGGTGGTGCGTCGAGCAAACATTGTTTTTTGATGACGGAGAGCCTCTGAATATGATTTTGGATGACGGAGGAGATCTCACCAAACTCGTGCATGAAGATTATCCTGAGCTTCTGGATGGCATCAACGGTATTTCCGAAGAGACCACGACGGGTGTAAATCGTCTTTACAAGATGGCCAAAGAGGGAGAACTGGGTGCACCGGCGATCAATGTGAACGACTCGGTTACCAAATCGAAATTTGATAATAAATACGGCTGCCGGGAATCCTGTGTTGATGCCGTGAAACGTGCAACGGACATTATGCTGGCCGGTAAAGTGGCTGTTGTGGCCGGTTACGGAGATGTGGGCAAAGGTTCTGCAGCTTCCCTTCGAGGCGGCGGCGCCCGTGTAATTGTTACTGAAATCGATCCGATATGTGCACTTCAGGCTGCCATGGAAGGTTATGAAGTGATGAAGATGGATGACGCTGTTAAGGAAGCCGATATCATTGTTACGGCTACCGGTAACTGCAACATCATTACTGAGCGTCATTTTAAGATGATGAAGGACAAGACGATTGTCGGCAATATCGGTCACTTTGATAATGAGATTGATGTCGCCTGGCTGAAAGAACATGCCGAGCGGGATAACATCAAGCCGCAGGTTGATCTCTTTAAGCTGGAGGATGGCAAGGAAGTCATCTTATTATCCGAAGGCCGACTGATGAATCTCGGTAATGCAACGGGGCATCCTTCTTTTGTAATGTCCAACAGCTTTACTAACCAGACACTGGCACAAATTGCACTTTGGAATCGTCCTGAAGATTTCGACCTGGGCGTGCACGTACTGCCGAAAGATCTGGATGAAAAAGTAGCTCGTCTGCATCTCAAGAAGATTGGAGTTGAGTTGGATGAGTTGACCGACGAACAGGCTGAATACATCGATGTTCCCAAAGAGGGACCTTATAAGCCTGATCATTATCGTTACTAAACATCCTTAGTAATTTGTATTTTTGGCCTCATTCATCATCCGGTGGATGAGGCCTTTTTATTGAATTTTACTACCACTCTTTATTAGGTGGGTAAATTATTGACTTCCAAAGTCATCCCGATGAGTCCGACAACCGTCGGTCAAAGAGGGATCCCAAACATGGATATGGCACAATTTTATTAATGGTAAGTGTATTTATCACATTTGAGATCCCTCACTGGGGTTCGGGATGACAAAGGTTGTTTTTGCAGATTTATTAGCAACGTTTTTTACATACTAACCCTAAATCCTGAATTTGTTTTCAGGACCTTTAGCTATTAAAAAGAAAAAAGAATTTTATGGCAAAGAAGAAAAAAGAAATCAGCATCACTGTAGAACTTGACGAAAATGATGTGCCTACATCCATCGATTGGAATGCCACCGATAAGGAAGGCGAAGGCATCGAAAACTGTCGGGCGATGATCCTGTCGATGTGGGATCCCGAGCAGGAAGATACCCTGCGACTGGATCTTTGGACAAAGGAGATGACGATCCAGGAAATGAAGGTATTTTTTCACCAGACGATGGTAACAATGGCCGATACCTTCCAAAATGCCACAGAAGAAAATGAAATGGCCGAAGATATGCGGGATTTTATATCCTACTTTGCCGAAAAAATGGAAATAGTTCAGTGATCGGTTTACAATGAATAATTACCAATTTGTGTAAAAATCATACTGATCATTGATCACTGTCAACTGTTCTTCACTGTTTACTGTATAAAATTGAGCCAAAGGTGACGGCACTCTCTCGTTCCCGCTCATCCCAAAGATCGTAGCCCATGACTTTACCGCGGAGTTCCGGCATACTGTTCAAAAAGGTATAAAGAGGTGGAAATCCACAAATGCGATAAGGATCCATATCCTGCGTCATCAAATCCAGCATCTGTTCACGTTGGTTGCCTGATCC
>DATFLI010000270.1:0-4908 GCA_035267805.1 Balneolaceae bacterium
CAGTACCCAACCCATTTCCTGGGCGCCGGTTCCATAATCAGGAGCGGGCACATCCGAGCCGGGTCCCACGAAATCTTTTTTAATCAGCTCATAGGTGTATCGACGTGTTATGCGTTCGATCTCGCCTTTCGAAAAGCGGGATTTGTCGATTTTTATACCTCCTTTTGCACCGCCAAAAGGTACATCAACGACCGCGCATTTGTATGTCATCAAAGCGGCTAATGCCATGGTTTCATCTTCATTTACCGTCATCGCAAAACGAATTCCGCCTTTGGTAGGCAGTTTGTGATGACTATGTTCAACACGCCAACCGTGAATCACCTCAATTGATCCATTATCCCGTTCGAGCGGAAAGGTAATGTGATACACATTATTGCAGATTTTAATTTGATCCAAAAGCCCACGTTCATAATGTGAGTATTTGGCTGCCTTATCAAACGCTCTGTTGACTTGCTCGAAGAATTTATATTCAGCCATGACATTTCATTTAAGAAGGGTAGGTTTATACTAACCTAGCCGCACATTAAGATTTAGGATAGATGACAATCGTAATAATCTGGCAGAGTGTCAACCGGTTTGATGTCAGTGGTGTTTAAAAACCGAAGTATGAACTTTTTTCCACTGTTCAGGTTTGCCATCCGTTTGCATTATTACAATGCTTTTAACGGGGAAATGAATATGAAATTCACGTCCAAGAACGTTAAGGATTCGTTCTTTCTGATCCTGCGGCAATTCGCTGTACATCAGACTCAGGTGAGGCACGAAGTCATCCTCGTAGTTCATTTCGAACAGCTGACAGGCCATTTTGTGGATCTCTTTCAAATGGCTGGTCGCTTTTACATGTATATAAAGCGATCGATAAAAATTATCTTCGTAACCTGCTTTTGTCAGTTCTAACTCAAAAGGATCGAGTGAGGAAGCCAGCGTATTGGCCAAAGTCGTTAGCTCAGCCTCTTTATATTTTAGTCCTCCCAACAATGTAACATGAGGCGGAAAGATCGGTGTCCCGTATTTGTCACTTAACTTTTTGATTCGTTCCTCCAGCCTAAAAGCGATATCACCACTCGGTTCAAGCCATAGCGAATAGGTCGCCGTTTTTGTCATAAATGCTCCTGTATTTCTAAGTTTTTTTGATTCATAGTCCCGCTTTTTTGATAGCCTTCCGTAAGGCACTCTCGGGTTGGTATCCCACCAAGTGTGAATTTACAATACCTTTCCGGTTAATTACAAAAACGGATGGTATTGCATCTACACGGTAATCCATACCAACCGATTGGTCCGGATCCATCAAATTTGTAAACGTATATCCATTTTCATTCATATAATGCTGGACCTTTTGCTTGCTTTCACTATTGATGCCTAGAACGACCAATCCATCATCTTTGTACTCACTGTAGAGTTTTTGTAGATGGGGATGGGCCTCTCGGCAAGGTCCGCACCAGGTAGCCCAGAAATCGAGAACTACCACTTTGCCACGTAAATCTTTTAAGTTTATTTTCTTGCCCGAAAACGAAGTCAAGTCAAAATTTTTGGCCTTTTTACCTACCAAATCATATCCGGTTCCGTTTTGACCGCTCTCAAATGCAAACTGATCTACTTTTTTTGCGGATGAAGGAGGATTAAAGGCAAAAACCGAATCCGCAAAAGATGGATGCAAGTTGGCTTCTTTCAAGTTAACAGTTTGATACATGGTGAGTGGGCTGCGGGGCGAATCTTCTTTGGCGCTAACTTGCAAAGATTGCTGAAGCACCAAGTATGTTTTCTTATCAATCAGGTAAGTTGTAGGCGATACTTTCATATCCTGCATCCCTGAATTTTGATTGTATGTAGCCTTAATTTTGTATGCTTTCCTTTTGCTCCCATCCGCCATCGTCACCGTCTTGGTGCCCAGAACTTCAGCCTCTTTTAGATTTGTGGTAATTGCTTTGTAAGTCTCGGTAAGCTGTTCGCCCATATCGGTAAAATCCGATTGAGAAATTTGCCCGTTCGCACTTTGGGCAGATTGTACCAGGGATGATCGCTCTACCTTATATTCACCGGCAGACGGGATATAGGTCCAGGTGGTATTCCCGTTCGATACTACCGTCATGCCCAGTTGATTCCCCCTCATTTCAATATGAAGTTCTGCAGGCTCTTTGCGGGCATAGTAAATAGCAAAGCTCGAATTTTGGTTTTTGCCCACCGACTTAACCGTTGAATTTAATGTGGCTTGTAGTTCAAACGTTTTCATTGATTTATACTGCTGCTCTACCGATTGCAGGATTTCACGAGCCTGCTTTTGGGTCTTTTGAGGATTACTGCAGGCCACAAGAATCCCGCATAATAAAATAAGACAACGGCTTTTCAAGTTTCTCATCAAATCATACCCTTCATTATTAGTGTTAATATTACTAACGTTCGAGTAATTGTAATGGTGTCAAAGAAGCTAACAGAGTTTTATTAATCATTCAATGGGAGATATACATGCAGATGATCAGCCGTTCCTACATGCCGGATGGTTCGTAATCCGATTATTTGCAGCACTTCTTGCAAGCTCCTGTTCTTCCAAAATGCCCGGCCTTTTGTTCTAAGATCAACGGCATGTACATAGCCATCGTGCTGTTTATAATGCAAGGAATGTTGATTTTCGGGCAGCCCCATCTTAGCATAATCCTCGGGTTTACGCTTGATATCGGTTACAACTAAATGCTGGTTTGCCAGGGTAATTGTGGCCAGGGTCACCCGCATGATGGGATGAAGCGAACGATAATAGGAGCGGATGTCTTCTGTTTTTGTATTCATACTTGAGTAATATAAAAGTCCGTATAATGTATATGAAACCACTAAAATGGCGATACCGCGGATCATATATTTTAGAACCCCTGCGCCGGAACCATAACGCAGTGTGAGATATAAGCCATAGCAAGCAAGTAAAATGATTGTGGCAATGACTCCGGTTAAAAGTGCTAACCAGCCGTTCCAATGGTAGTGCTCATACATAAATATTGATGTTCGAACCAATACCACAAACGGAGCGACTAAGCAAACCAATAACAAAATTAGACGCAATAAAATTTTACCGACAGAAAAGGAGTACCGGGATTCCTTTTGGGGTAAATCCCTCCCTTTTATTAGATTTTTTAATTGTTGGTCGAATTGCTGATCTAAATCAACCAGTTTCCGGTAGGAAAACTTATCAGGCGTTGCATTTGCTGACATTTGTGCGAGATGTTACTGATTATTCTCATTCTTGGACGATAAAAAATCAGGCATGTTGCAACAAAGCGGGCAAATTTCATATAAAAAAAGGGTTCCGGCCGAAACCGAAACCCTTTGAGTACATCTCATCACAATCCCTAGACATAATTAAAAAAAATTGTGATAAGATGCCACCTTTTCTAAAATTATTAATAACAGTACCTTAAGAAGAGGTTGTTTCTTTGATATGCGTTTCTTCTCCACCTTGTAGAAATACATTGGTAATAAATAGCACGGCAATTCCGCCTAACCAGGCAAAACCAAGTGGTACATTAAAACCCAGAAAAATAGCTACCAGTCCGCCCGACACAGCTCCAAATATTGATGTCAGAACGCTTGGTATAAGATTCAAGCCTTTGCGATAAATGAAAAATCCGATATAGCCGATGACCATACCTATAGAGATCATCCAAAAAATTTTCGTACCCAGTGATGGCTCCATTGTATTATATATTTCTTTAATTGAAATTCAGTAACTAAATGTAAGTATTCGGTATCGGGTTCCGTAGGTTCAATCGTCTAAGTAAATGACATTTTGGAACGACGGTAAAGTACTTCAAAACTTCCTTTCACCGAATTTTGTTTTAACTTTGATATAAGAACTTATGAAATCATTTAAAATTGTGAGCTCTTTCAAAGCCATTAACTAACGATACTGAAAATAGACTTTTTTAGGTGATTTTGGAACTCAAAATCCATACTTATTTGCAATGGCTCCAGATTCAGTTTCTAATATCCCCGGTAAGGCATAGAATTGATGGAAAAACTTGCCATCCGTAAAATAATTCATGTGGATATGGATGCATTTTATGCATCCGTTGAACAGCGCGACTTTCCCGAATATCGCGGTAAACCATTGATTGTGGGCGGTTCGCCGGAAGGGCGCGGCGTTGTGGCGGCTGCCAGCTACGAAGTGCGTAAGTTTGGCGTCCATTCGGCCATGCCGGCTGCCCAGGCTGTGCGTTTGTGTCCCCATGCCATTTTTGTGAAACCGCGCTTCGAAGTCTATAGAAAAGTGTCGGAGCAGATTCGCGAGATCTTTTTTCAATTTACGGATTTGGTAGAGCCGCTTTCACTCGACGAAGCTTATCTTGATGTCACCGAGAATCATATCAACCTGCCTTCGGCTACACTGATTGCCAAAAAAATTAAGAAACTCATCAAAAAAGAGACAAGATTGACGGCCTCTGCGGGTGTGGCACATAATAAATTTCTGGCCAAAATCGCATCTGATTTGGATAAGCCTGATGGATTGGCAGTCATCTTGCCTGAGGATGCCAAAGAATTCCTTGAGCAGCTGGAAATTGGTGAATTTCACGGTATCGGGGATGCCACTGAATCTAAAATGAAATCATTGGGCATTCACAATGGGATGGATTTGAAAGCCTGGTCTGAAATCGACCTGGTTGAGCAATTCGGAAAAGTTGGCCGGCACTACTATCGTATTGTGCGCGGAATCGACAACCGGGAAGTTAGGCCCGATCGTATCCGCAAGTCGATTGGCAAAGAACGTACATTTTCGGAGGATGTGGATGATCTGAACTGGATAAATAACTTTTTAACGGAACTGGCCGGAAAAATTTCGGAGAGCATGAAAACAAAGAAAACGGCCGGCAAAACAGTAACGCTCAAGGTGCGCTATGATGATTTTGAGACGATCACACGCAGCAC
>DATFLI010000271.1:0-2847 GCA_035267805.1 Balneolaceae bacterium
CCGAATTCATACCATCACTGACTTTAGTTGTCTTATTTTTATTTACGTTATAGATATAAATCTGTGAAATGTCACTGTCATTGGTTTTACTGTATGTCAGCCATTGGCCATCCGGCGACCATGAGTAATCCGTGATATTGCTCTTGCGGTCCTGATCTACTTTCACCGGCTTTTTGTTGTCAATGTCTTCAATCCAGAGCACATGATTATTATCTGAAAAAGCCAGCTTATCGCTGTTAGGCGACCATTTGGGACTGAAGAAAAAGCCTTCTTTAAAATCGGTAATCATCTGCGGCTGGCCTGAACCGTCGGAAGGCCGAATCGCTATTTCGTTGGATCCCTGGCTGTCGGTCAGGTAGGCAATCCATTTTCCATCCGGCGACCACGCAGGATATTGATCCTGGGCATCCGAACTTCCCGTCAAATTGCGTGTGGGACCATTTTTAACCGGAACACTGAATACATCTCCTCGGGCTCCAAAAAGCGCTCGTTTACCATTGGGCGCAATATCGAAACTGCGAATCATGTTTTGAGCCTTAACCCAGCGAGGTCGCATTCTGGCACCATCCGTCGGAACCGTCACATCAATTTTATGCAACTGCTCTGAGGGAAGATCCAAGACATACAATGAGCCGCCTTGCTGAAATACGATCCCGTTGTTACCCATGCTCGGCCAATCCACATCAAAATCCTTGAAGTGCGTTACCTGTTGAAATTGCTTGGTGTTCGTATCGTAGGACCAGATATTCAGCCGGCGGTTCGATCCACGGTCGGAGGCAAAGTAAATCTTTTGCTGATACCACATCGGATAGGTGTCGGTCCCCTTCCAATCGGTAACCTGTTCGCTTTTGTGTGATTTTAAATCATAAATCCAGATATCCTGTGCCAATCCTCCATAGTAGCGTTTCCAAGTGCGAAAATTTCTGAAAATCCGGTTATAGGCAATTTTTCCACCGTCCGGGCTATAAGAAAGTGTACCTCCTTTGGGCAAAGCCATCTGTTGCGGCAGGCCGCCATCTTTATTCACCGTAAAGAGTTGGCCAAACCATGAATTAAAGGTCTTACGGCGCGATATAAAATCAACACCTTTTCCGTCGGGCGTCCATGAAACAACCATATTATCCGGCCCCCATCTTGTGGGCGCGCGCTCGACCACATCCGAATGATAGGTCAGCCGGTTGACCGCACCACCTGAAGCGGGCATCGTATAAACATCCACGTTTCCATCATATTCGCCGGTAAAAGCAATGGTAGAACCATCGGGAGAAAATCGTGGCATCAAATCGTAGCCGTTATCAGAAGTGAGTCGTTGAGCGGTACCCCCGGTGCGATCAACCTTCCAGAGATTACCTACGGCCTCAAAAACGATGGTATTATTATGAAGCGTAGGAAATCGACATAATTTTTTCTGTCCTGAGGATTCCTGTGCCCTGAGCGGAACGGATATCCCTAAAAAACATACTGTGAGCGTTAATAATAGAATAGATCGTAGTCGTAGTCTCATGGTTGGCTCCTTTCTGTGTTTAAATTTGGGTGGGATTAATAAGCTTGAAAAGCCATAGATAAAAATATTGATGAAATATTTACAGGCGTAATGTAGCAGTTATATTTGGAAGTGCAAATCAATTAGGGAGTAGCAACAAACCCTATTTTGCAGCACCCCCTAAAATTGATATACTGCTGTCAAATGAAACAGCAATCATTACAATTACTGGGAAATTGAAAGCCAAACATTTTCTATTTGTACTGGCCATTATGACCTGCGTTCTTTGGAGTTTTCGGCAGAATACCTACAAAAATGCATGGCCGGGCATAACGCCGGATTCAGTACATCCTTCTCCGCAGCAGATAGCTTATCAGAAAAAAGAAAAGATAGCTTTTATCCATTTTGGAATGAATACGTTTACGAACAAGGAATGGGGAAAAGGGGATGCAGATCCTTCCCTTTTTAATCCTACTGATTTGGATGCGGATCAATGGGCTAAAACGCTAAGCGAAAATGGGTTTAAAACACTTATCCTGACCGCCAAGCATCATGACGGTTTTTGCCTGTGGCCCAGTGATTACACGGATTACGATATTGCCAACAGCCCCTTTAAAAACGGCAATGGTGACATCGTAAAAGAGGTTTCCGAGGCCTGCCGAAAGTACAATATAGATTTCGGGATTTATCTTTCACCGTGGGATCGTCACGAGAAAAGCTATGGCACAGCCGCTTATAATGATTTCTACGCAAACCAACTGAAAGAATTGTTAACCGAATATGGCAAAATATCTGAAGTATGGTTCGATGGTGCCAAAGGAAAAAATGCCAAAGATATGCATTATGATTTCAAACGCTGGTGGTCTATCGTTCGCCGGATGCAACCTGATGCGGTCATTTTCTCGGATAAAGGTCCGGATGTTCGGTGGATTGGCAACGAAAATGGATTTGCAGGTAAAACAAATTGGTCAACGATCGATCGCAGTAAAATTACCATTGGCAAAGCCGGTCAGGGTGACTACTTGAATAGCGGAGAGCAAGGCGCTCCCGATTGGGTGACAGGCGAATGCGATGTGTCCATACGACCGGGCTGGTTTTATCACCCCAAAGAAAATGACCAATTGAAAACCGTCTCGGAGTTAACAAATATTTATCTTAAATCGGTAGGGCGAAACGGTACGCTTTTGCTGAATATCCCACCCGATAAAACAGGCAGAATTCATCCGACCGATGTAAGACGACTAGCAAATTTTACCGATACCTTGCGTACTATGTTTGATCACAACTTGGCTTCTTCAGCACGGGTCGAAGCAAGTAGTTCGGGTAAGGATTATCCAGCCAGCAATATTATTGACGGCAACTGG
>DATFLI010000272.1:0-4251 GCA_035267805.1 Balneolaceae bacterium
GAATTGTCGGCCGGCTGAATATAGATTTCGGTATTGAAATCGAGATCAGGTAGGGAATAAGCCAGCCACTTGCTGTCGGGACTCCAGGCTACGCCATCGGCTTCGGCCCATCCGGTATCGAGCAAGGTAGTCTCTTTGCCCAGTTGATCACGTCCGTTTATGTCTGAAACAATAAGTTGTCCCCGCCCCCGGTTGAAAGCCACTTTCCTACCATCAGGGGAGACCACCGGGTGCCGTTCGGCCTTCTGAGTGTCAGTAAGGCGTATTGTTTTAAACTGCAGGCTTTCAAACAGATCTTTTTTCCCCTTTTGAGCGGGCTCCAGCGCATACAAATCATATTGTCCTTTTCGATCACTTGCAAAAAGGATCGTTGAATCGTTAAGAAATGTAACGTCAAGATCGCGGTAGGGACTATCTGTAAGCTTTACCGAGCGATTCTTTTTGGGATCATTATGCTTAATAAAGATTTCGCCCTTTTCAACAAAAGCCAGCCAGTCGCCACTGGGGGATACAGCAAACTCTTCGGCAGCATCAGAGAATGTTTTGCGCTCGATATTATCAAATCGCTGATCGTGCGATACATCGATATTCAGTGCATGCGGAGAGTCGCCCCGTTTCATAGAATATAAGCCGGTCTTACTCTCAAAAATAATGCGATCGCCATCATTGCTGACATCAAAATATCGCATGCCGTCATTTTTTAAATGAGTTACTTGCTGGAGTTTTCCAATTTCTCCGTCATTCGAAAAGCTCGTTTTATAAATGTTAAGCGTACCATCGCGTTCGCTGGTAAAATAAAGTTCGTCATTTCCGGCAAACCTGGGATACATATCATTGCCCATGAAATCAGTCAGCTGCCGGTAGCTTTTATTTTTGATATCATATAGCCACAGGTCTTTGTTGGCAGAGCCGCGATAGCGTTTGCGGTATTCCCGGTTATATCCTCGTACAAACACCAGATACCGTCCATTGGGAGACATGGTTGCCATGAACCCGAAAGAATTAAAAAAACGTGTCGGGTTTCCACCGTTAGCGGACACGGTCTGTATCTCAGGTTCCCATTCCACTTGGTTGAAAACACGATTAGTTGTAAAAATAACACGGTTATCAGGAGTCCAGCCGGTAAGTTCGTCGTTGGTGGAATGATACGTCAGTTCTTTGATGTGACTGCCATCCGCATTCATCACAAAAATATCCTTGTTGCCATTGCGGTCGCTGTTAAATGCAATCCGCTTTCCGTCGGGGCTCCATTGGGGGCGTGCTTCGTACCCTTCATGCAAAGTCATTCGGAAGGCACGTCCCCCATCAATTGGCATGGTCCAAATATCCCCCTGATAAGAAAATGCAATTGTTGAACCATCCGGACTGATTGAAGGAAATCGGGCAAAAGGTTCATCTGACTGTGCATTTGCATTCCATGTAAAACCTAGAGCCAAAAAAATAAATAGGTATATTTTTTTCATACAAGAAAATTTTGTTGATAAATGACCGAATGAATAGCCTGAAATGATTTTGAGAATCGACACTGGATAATATGGGATTCCTGGATCAAAACGTAAAGTAAAGAATGTAAGAAGGTTGAATAACAGAAATAAAGGGGGATTATAAAAAAATCGAAAAAAATTAAATCCGATCTGCGATTTCTTTCGTGTTTATGGATAGAAAGCATGCTGAATTTCATAAATCCGAATAAAAATCAACGAAATAACATGTATAGATACAAACAGTTAATCATCTACTCGGTACTCTTGATGTTGCCACTTATATCGTGCAAGGACAACAGTACCGGCAATAATATGCAAAATCAGGCCCAATTGACCGTCAAAGACCAGGGCACAAGGGATGGAAATATGGTTACCATCCCTAAAATAACCGTCAATGATAACAGCTGGGTGGTTATTCACCGATCTAACGATGCCGGTGACGGTCCCATGGTGCCGGCCATTATCGGAAAGACGCACCTGAATGCAGGAACAAGCAGTAATGTAATGATCCAGCTTTCCAAGAGCGTTTCCAATGGCGAGAAAGTTTGGGCTATGTTGCATCATGATACGGGAACCGAAGGTAAATATGAGTTTACGGGAGCTGATTCTCCGGATCAGCCTATAACGAATGACGGTCAGATTGTTACCAAACCTTTCATGGTCAATCAAACTGATCCCGCAGTGACCGCTGATGACCAGGTTAATAAAGGGGGAGTTTTTGCCGTGAATGTAGATGCGGCCGAGGCCGGATGGATTGTTATTCACCGATCTAATGATGCCGGAGACGGCCCGATGGTACCTGATATTATCGCTAAGGCCAAAGTCGATGCGGGCTCAAACGGAACTGTTTTTGTTCCTCTCAATGACGGTGAAACCGTTCAGGCCGGCGAAAAATTGTGGCCGATGCTGCACTATGATACCGGAACCAAAGGTAAATATGAGTTTACAGGCTCCGATTCTCCCGATCAACCGGTGGTATTCAATGGTAATATTGTTATGACCAACTTTACTGTTCAGGCAGATCAATCGACAATGACAGCGAATGATCAGATGGTCAAAAATAATACGATTACAGTCGATGTTACTGCAGATGCCGATGGATGGGTCGTTGTTCATCGTGATGCCGGTGGAAAGCCAAATGTGCCGCCAATCATTGCTAAAACACAGATTCAAAAAGGCATGAATAGCGGCGTAAAAATTTCTTTTGGTGACTCCACCGTTGCTGATGGCGAAAAAGTATGGCCGATGGTTCACTATGATACCGGAGTCAAAGGAGAGTATGAATTTGATGGTGCTGGCACTCCTGATCAACCTGTTGTAGTTAATGGGAACATCTTAACGAAACAAATTACGTTATCGGGAGCTGCACCGAAAGTCGTAACTAACGATCAGCCTGCCGATAGCGATATAGCGGTTGCTACAGCAAATGCGATGCAAAAGGGATTCGTAGTCATCCATCGCAATACCAAAGACAGTAACGGTAACGATGCTCCGGACGTATCAGGCATTATCGCTCAAAATACAATCTACACAGGTACCAATACAGATCTCACTCTAAATCTTAAAGACGGTGAAACGGTACAATCCGGTGAAAAGCTTTGGGCAATGTTACACATCGATAGCAATGATAATGGTACTTATGATTTCGATGCGTCGGATTCAAATCCCAAAGATCCACCCGTTACGGATTCCAACGGAAATATCGTGATGGTTGAATTTACGGTAAATTAATTCTCGGCAGTACAATCTAACCCCATACCACTGCTGATAGAAAGCCCTCCGATTCATCGGAGGGCTTTTTTTATGGAAATATTTTTGATTCAAATAAGAATGAATGTTTTTGCACAAAAAATCACTTTATAAAGTGACTAATAAAGCCAAATGCGCTGTAAAATATTATTTTAAAAGAAAATTAAGTAAGCCTTAAAACTTTGGATACCACAGATAAGCCTGCTGAGTGGAGGCGTCTCAATGATAATCGGGATGATATGCAATGGAAAAAGTGGGGGCCTTATCTTAGCGAACGTGAATGGGGCAATGTTCGGGAGGATTACAGCAGTGACGGTTCCGCGTGGCAATATTTCCCGCATGATCATGCTCGCTCACGAGCCTTTCGATGGGGAGAAGACGGTATTGCAGGTATCAGCGACAATAACCAGATCTTTTGTTTTGCTCTTGCTTTTTGGAATGGAAAGGATCCTATCCTAAAAGAACGGTTGTTTGGTTTGACGAATAAGCAGGGTAATCATGGAGAGGATGTCAAAGAGCTGTATTATTATCTCGATAATACGCCTACACATTCTTACATGAAGTATCTTTATAAATATCCCCAGCAAGCATTTCCCTATCAAAATTTGGTTGAGACGAATCGAAATAGAGATAAGAGCCAACCGGAATTTGAGCTCATGGACACCGGCATTTTTGAGGAGGATCGTTATTTCGATGTGTTTGTGGAATATGCCAAGAACAATCCCGAAGATATTTTGATTGAGATAACCGTCGAAAATCGTGGGCCTGATGATGCGGAGCTTAACCTGTTGCCGACGCTTTGGTTTCGCAATACCTGGAAGTGGAGCGGGGCGGATAACCCGGCGGAAATCAACGTTGGGGATTCCGGGCAACATCCATATCTGAAAGCTGAACATTCGGATTTTGGGACTTACCGGTTGTATTTTGAACCTGGGGATAATTCCGAATTGTTATTTACCGATAACGAAACTAATCAGAAGCGTCTTTTTGGGGCATCGGAAAATGACAGCAAATATGT
>DATFLI010000273.1:0-3325 GCA_035267805.1 Balneolaceae bacterium
AAACTCAATTGACTTTCTCTGCTGAATTGCAGCATTTTCCGAAGTTCTTTATTCCTTTGACCGGCAGCCCGCAGACGACTCAATTCATCCAATAACAATATATTCTGTTTACGTAGATAGGTATTCGTCTTAAGAGCCTGACGGTAAACGCGTACATTGGAAAGCGGTTCTTCCAGGTAGCTGAAAAAAGTGATAGAAACTTTTCGAAGATTGTTTAATCCGCCCTGATAACGTCCGATCATCAAGGCCGTGGCAATAACCAGTAAGACGGCCGTTAGAATGTGATCCTTTGCATCAGCTATTCTTGGAAGTCGAATTCGCATTCACTTTGTTCCCCTTTAAGATATAACCGTTCGATAATATTCCAGATCCTCCAGAATAGCACCTGTTCCGCGTACAACGGCCGTCAGGGGATCTTCGGCAATATGCACGGGCAGATCGGTTGTTTCCATGATCAGCTTATCGAGATTTTTTAGCTTTGCTCCGCCACCTGTAAGCATAATACCTCGATCGAGGATATCCGCAGAAAGTTCAGGCGGTGTTTGTTCAAGTGACTTAGTAATCGATTCTACGATTGTATTTACGGATTCTGAGATCGCTTCGCGTACGTCTTTGGAAGTGACATGGCGCGTTCGAGGCACCCCGTTAACAAGATCACGACCCTTGGTAATCATTTCCAATTCCTCATCCAGTGGAGCCGCAGAGCCAATCTCGCACTTAATCTTCTCGGCTGTTCGTTCACCAATCAAAAGGTTATGGTTGCGACGGAAATAATTAATGATATCTTCATTCAGTTCATCGCCGCCCAATCGTACCGACTGTGCATAGACGATACCTGAAAGGGCAATTACCGCAATTTCAGTTGTTCCGCCGCCGATATCGACGATCATATTTCCGATCGGTTCATGAACATTTAGCCCGATACCAATCGCAGCTGCCATCGGTTCGTCCACCAAAAACACTGATTTAGCACCTGCATGTTCGGCGCTGTCCCGTACTGCCCTGCGTTCAACTTCAGTGATTCCGCTCGGTACACAAACAACCATTTGACGAGTGCTTGAATACCACTTCATCTTTACTTTGTCGATCATCCCCCGAATCATTTGCTCGGCAACTTCAAAATCGGCAATAACTCCGTCCCGCAAAGGACGAACAGTACGAATATTCTTGTGTGTCTTTTCATGCATCAGCCGTGCTTCATGTCCGGTTGCCACGGGCTCGTTGTGCGTATTTAATGCCACAATAGAAGGCTCGTTCAATACTATCCCTTCCCCTCGTGAATAGATAAGTGTATTGGCCGTACCGAGATCAATAGCTATATCAGTATAAAGCCAATCGAACCAACCTTTCTTCTGTTGATTTTGTTTCTCTTTAATTGCGTTTCTGTCCATGATAAGTTGTTGTAGATGTGCTGGGAGTAATCAGTTTAATCGCCGATTTTAATGCAAAAAGGAAAATACAATTTTGTAACTCTTTTTGCGAATAAATGGGAATAAAATAAAAAAAGAAAAAAGGTTCCAAATTTAATGTCTAAAATGTCGTTTTCCTGTCAAAACCATCGCTAGTTCCAGTTTATCGGCCGCCTCTATAACTTGATCATCACGTATACTACCGCCCGGTTGAATAACGCAGGTTGCTCCTGCTTCGGCAGCAGCCTCTACACCATCGGGAAAAGGGAAGAAGGCGTCGGAAGCGATGGCTGTTCCTTTCAGCGACAAACCTTCTTCCCGGGCCTTTGCGATAGCTATTTGAGATGATTCCACCCTGCTCGTCTGTCCGGTACCAATCCCGATGGTTCTATTATCTTTGGCATAGACGATGGCATTAGATTTTACATGTTTCACAACTTTCCAGGCAAATAGAAGATCTTCAACTTCTTTTTGGGTTGGCTCGCGCTTGGTTACTGTTTCGAGCTCTTCTTGGGTTGTCACTTTATAATCAGATTCTTGGCTAAGCGCGCCGCCAAAAATAGAACGAAACTGATTTTTGGCTCCCATGCTGACATTTTTTTTCAAGCGGATAAGCCGGCGATTCTTTTTTTCTTTAAGTAATTCCAGCGCATCCTGACTATATGATGGAGCAATAATGATTTCAGTAAAAATCTGATCAATTTTTTGTGCGGTCTCTGCATCAAGCTCTTTATTTACTACTACAATTCCACCAAAAGGAGATTTCGTATCTGTTTGAAAAGCCTTGCTCCAGGCCGTACTGAGAGCCTCATCCGAAGCAACACCGCAAGGCACTGTATGTTTGAAGATGGCGCAGGTTGGTTTCGAATCTTGAAAATCAGCAATAAGATTGAGCGCTGAATCTACGTCCAGAAAATTATTATAGCTCAACTGTTTGCCATGGAAACAATCAATAAATTCGGTTTGATTGCCATATACGGCTGCTTGTTGATGGGGATTTTCTCCATAACGTAATGTTTGTGATTTCGGCAGCGAAATATTCAGCTGTTCCGGCAAGACATCCTCATCCGACTCAAGCTCATTAAAATAATTGGCGATTGCCGAATCGTAATTGGCTGTATGATTGAAAGCGGTTTTTGCCCATGTGCGTCGTTTGGCAAAAGAGATTGTGCCATCCTGCCTAAGCTCTTCACTAAAATCATTATACTGTGACGGAGAGGTAAGCACACACACGTGAGCGAAATTTTTGGCGGCCGCACGAATCATGGTCGGTCCCCCGATATCGATATTTTCTGTTGCTATTGCGGGCGTACAATCGGCCTTTGCAATCGTCTCCTTAAACGGATACAGGTTTACCACAACCAGTTCAATTGGATCTATATCCAACCGTTTCATCTCATCTACATCAGGCTGGTGGCTTGTGCGTCCCAAAATTCCTCCGTGAATGATGGGATGCAGTGTCTTTACCCGTCCATCGAGGCATTCCTCAAAACCAGTCACTTCGCTAACGTCTGTTACAGGAATGTCGGCCGCCCTGATTTTTTTGCCGGTACCGCCTGTCGAAATAATCTCTATGCCAGCTTGGTGTAAGGTTTTGGCCAATGCTACAATGCCCGTTTTGTCGGATACCGAGAGCAGTGCACGTTGGATGTTTAGTGAGTGAGTCGGGAGTTCTGAGAGAGGTTGTAGGGACACTGTTTAATGGTTGAATTTAGATGTTAATTCATTAGCAAGTTTTGCGATGACTTCCGGGAAAAGCCGGTGTTCCTGTTTTAGCACCCGGGCGGCAAGCGCCGGAGCATCATCACTTTTTTTGACCGGGACTTTACGTTGTGCCAGGATGGGACCGTCGTCATATTTTTCGGTCACTACGTGCACGGTACATCCTGTTTCCGACTCGTTATTATCAATTACTG
>DATFLI010000274.1:0-8717 GCA_035267805.1 Balneolaceae bacterium
ATGAGGGTCCCCAGGGATGTCACGCTTTTGTTTAGTGACGACAATTGGGGCAATATCCGGCGGCTGCCCAAACTTAAAGATAGTTCCCGGGCCGGCGGATACGGCATTTACTATCATTTTGATTATGTAGGCGGCCCTCGCAGCTACAAATGGATTAATACCAATCCACTGCCCAAAATCTGGCAGCAAATGAATCTGGCTTACCAATATCATGCCCGGCGTATCTGGATTGTAAATGTGGGCGATTTGAAACCCATGGAGTTTCCCATCAGCTTCTTTTTGGATTATGCCTGGAATCCCGAATCAATCAAAGCTGAAGATATCCCTGCATATACCAGACAGTGGGCGAAGGATCAATTCGGGTCAAAATATGCGGCTGAGATTGCAGATATTCTCACGCTTTACGGCAAATATAACGGACGTCGGAAGCCGGAGTTAATGTCAGCCGATACGTACAGCCTGCATCATTACCGGGAGTTTGAACGAGTTACAAAGGATTATGATCAGCTTGCTCAAAAAGCGGAGGAGATTTACAACAAATTGCCTAAAAACTATAAAGCTGCCTACTATCAGCTGGTATTATATCCTGTAAAAGCCAGTGCTAATCTTTATGATATGTATTTCGATTTGGCCAAAAATAGATGGTATGCCAAACAGGGCAGGACGGCCACAAATAAAATGGCTGGAGAAGTTAGACGACGTTTTAAGAAGGATGCGCAACTTGCGAACTATTACAATACCAAGATGGCCGACGGTAAATGGGATCATATTATGGACCAGTCGAATATAGGCTATTCCAGCTGGGACGATCCGGACCATGATATCATGCCTAAGGTCGATTCCATACAGGTTCCGAAGCCCGCCGAGATGGGCGTCGCTATCGAGGGCTCTGCCCAATGGTGGCAGCAAACAGATAGTTCTGCAGTGCTTCCGACATTCAATAGGGTTACCCGGAACAGACATTATTTTGAAGTTTTTAATAGAGGGGAAACGCCTTTCAAATATAATGCAACATCGGGGGCTTCCTGGTTGCATATTTCTGATACGAATGGGAGGGTCGATGGGCAAAAGCGTCTCTGGGTCAGTATAGATTGGGATAACGTGCCTGCCGGAACTCATAAAGTACCAATCACAATATCTGGAACTGATGAAAAAGTGAAGATTCAGGCAATCGTCCACAATCCCCTCAAACCGGAGAAAGACAATATAAATGGTTTTGTAGAAGCACATGGATATATCTCGATGGAAGCAGCGCATTTCACGAAAGCAGTGGATTCCAATAATATGCGGTGGCAGGTAATTCCTGAATTGGGACGAACACTGTCTGGTGTATCGCCGATGCCGGATACGGTTGACAGCTTAATTCCCGATGATGATAGTCCACATTTAGAATATAACATGTACTTGCGGGATGCCGGGGATATAACGGTTCATACGTATATGTCGCCGACGCTTGATATTCATGCTTCTGGAGGCTTGCGTTTTGCGGTATCGGTGGATGATCAAAAGCCTAAGATCGTAACAATGAACATCAATAAGAACTATGGATCCTGGGCGCAGGCGGTGAGTCAGAATATCGAGATTACCAAGACAAAATTACATATCGATGAACCCGGGCCGCATACCCTTAAGTTTTGGATGGTAGATCCGGGTGTGGTGCTACAAAAAATTATTGTAGATGCGGGCGGACTACATCCCAGTTATCTTGGTCCCCCGGAAAGTTTTCATCACGGTTCCGCTATTAAGTAGCTAATTTTATATCAGTGACACAGTATTAAATTCCATTGGACATGCCAAATTAATAACCAGCTAAGAGGTGCGTAAATGAATTTTAGGAAAGGTATTTCTACAGTATTGTCGCTGCTGATAATGGTCTTTTCCTTTGTCAACATAAGTTTGGCGCAGAGCAAAAAATACCAGGAATTGCAAAAGAAAAATCATGCTTACTGGAAGAAAATGTTAGAGAAAGTGAATGTGCAATTGCCGGATTCTTTGCCACCGCCTGCTGAAGATCCCAATAGACCAGATGGCACATTTCTAAAGAAAGATTCCTCAGGTTGGACAGACTCGGCCGGTAATACGTATGCCCGTGGTCCCTGGGGAAAATGGACGAATTATGATGAGGCGAAGGCCAGTCCTTACACGAAACTACCTGATCCGTTGGTTTTAGATAATGGCAAAAAGGTTACCACACCGGAGATATGGTGGAAGCAGAAGCGTCCGGAAATAAAACGAGCTTTTAATCGGGAAATATTTGGAGAAGTGCCTGAAAATATTCCAAGCGTTAATTGGAAGATCGTATCTAAAAGCGATACCACAATAGGCGATATTCCAGCACTAAAAAAAGAGGTTGTTGGCCAAGTCGACAACTCTTCTTATCCCAAAGTGTCAGTAAACATAGAGCTGACCGTAGTTACACCAGCCAAGGTGCATAAGCCGGTTCCGGCAATGATCCATTTTGGATTCAATTTTCCACCGGGATTTCACTTGCCGAAATCATTTGGCAAATGGAAAGAGCAAGTGCTCCGGCGGGGATGGGGGTATGTGAATTATATCCCGAATAGCGTACAACCCGATAATGCCGCTGGCCTTACGCAAGGAATTATAGGATTGGTAAATAAAGGAAAGTTACGCGATCCCGATGATTGGGGTGTACTGCGAGCCTGGGCATGGGGGGCAAGCCGAACTCTGGACTATCTGCAAACCGATCCCGACGTGGATGGTAAGAAAGTAGGGGTAGAAGGGGTTTCACGTAATGGTAAAGCGGCCCTGGTTGCTATGGCATACGATCCAAGATTCGCGATCGTACTTGTGGGATCTTCCGGCAAGGGGGGCGCTGTTTTGTATCGGCGCAATTTTGGGGAGACAATCGGGATACTAAGTTCATCCAGTGAATACCACTGGTTTGCGGGAAATTTCATTAAATACGCCGGGCCATTGGATGCAACTGATTTGGATATAGATTCTCATGAGCTGATTGCGATGTGTGCACCAAGACCGGTTTTCATAAGCGTTGGATCTCCAAAAGAGGAAGGTCGATGGGTCGATGACAAGGGACAATTTATGGCCGAAACAGCTGCTGGTCCTGCCTATCAACTGCTGGGAAAAAAAGGATTGGGCACCCAAACCATGCCCCCGATGGAGACTGCATTGATGGATGGCGAACTTGCTTTTCGTCAGCATTCCGGAGGGCATACAGACGCTCCAAACTGGCCTTATTTCCTTAAATTCGCCGAACGATATTTAGAGAAAAGTGAATGATCTTTTTTTAAATTAAAGGAGCGAAATAGATTGCGGGATCGTTGGCAGTTGGTAACCTCTAATATGACAGATAAATGGGGCACCGGCTCATCTTGGGATAATAATATATTCTTTGATTTCCAGGGTAATCTTCATCAAGGAATCGACTATATAACTCATAAATATCAATTTTAATATCATCTGCAATACATGATTAACAGAATTAAAAAGATAGTTTTTATTTACTTGGGATGTTTGTTGATTACGATCCCTGTTTTTGGCCAGAATAAACACCAAGAAAGTAATATCGATCTTAATTATGCCGTAGGTGCTGATTTGTCTTTCCTGAAAATGGCTGAGGATTCCGGGGCGGTATTTAAGGATAATGGAAAGGCCGAACCTGGATTAAAGATATTTCGAGATCATGGCTATAACTGGATAAGACTCAGGCTATTCCATGATCCTGATCGCCTGCCAAATGATTTAGATTATACTATTAAACTTGCACAGGAAGCCCAGAAAAGAGGTTTTAAATTTCTTCTGGATTATCATTATGCCGATAGCTGGGCAGATCCCCATCAACAGCCCACACCGGAAGCATGGAAAGGGCTTCCTGATTCCGTCCTGATCGATTCAGTCTATGAATATACCAAACGAACGATTGCCGCTTTCCGGGATGCGGGAGTAATGCCTCAAATGGTGCAAATTGGAAACGAGGTCCGCAATGGCATGCTTTGGCCATCCGGCAAGCTTCCTGATCATTGGGATACTTTTGCCAGGATGTTGAAGGCCGGGATCAATGGCGTTGATGCAGGAAGGGGGCAGGCACCTCGTCCCTTGATAATGATTCATTATGACCAGGGGGGAGATGCGGCTGGAACCCGTAATTTTTATGACAAGTTAAACTCTTACGGCATTGGATATGATATTATAGGGTTATCCTATTACCCGTGGTGGCATGGAAATTTGTTGCAGTTGCGTCAGAATTTACTTTCGATTGTCAACAACTTCGATAAGGATGTGATCGTCGTCGAAACAGCTTATAATTGGCGTCCGAGCGAATATAAAAATCAGCCTGCTCCCTTTCCAGAAACACCGGAAGGGCAACGCAGTTTTTTGAAGACGTTAAATCAAACACTATTAAATATATCCAGCTCTAAAATTAAGGGTATTTTTTGGTGGGAGCCGGCGGTTCTAGGGGGACTAAGATCCCGTGGATTCTTTGATGATAATGGTAAGGCTTTGCCGGTAATCCATGTCTTCGACAAATATATGAGGGGTAAGACAAGGCAGAATAACCTACCCAATTAAATGTATAAATTGTCTAAATCCATATGTGGAAAGGTAAAAAATTAACATATTGGTGAATTGTTTATTAGATTAGCGTATTAAATGTTATCAATAACAAAATAAATTTTTGTGGGCTCTGAAGTAACTTTAAAAAACATTGCAGAGGCGCTGGGCGTGTCAGCCATGACAGTTTCCAGGGCTTTGAATGATCGTTCAAATGTAGATGAGAAAACCAAACAGAGAGTGATAGAGAAGGCGCGTAGTATGGGGTATACCCCGAATCACGTTGCAAAAAGTTTGGTATCCCGGAAAACATATACCATTGGTGTTGTAATCCCTGAAATTACGCATGCCTTTTTCCCTGAGGTTGTCCGAGGGATTGAAGAAGCCACCTATAATTCGGATTACCAGCTGTTTTTAACCAATGCCGATGAGAAATTCGAACGTGAAAAAAAGGCCATCCAGGCTTTACGTTCTAAACGCGTTGACGGAATTCTTATCTCTTCGTCCCAAACAGTTCACGATTATTCTTTCTATGAGGATATCATAAAATCCGGCCCCAAGATTGTATTCTTTGACCGTTGCATTGAACATATCGGTGCAAGTTGTGTGAGTGTAAACGACCGCAGTAGCTCGATGAAGATAATAGAGCATCTGATTAAAGAGCATGACTATAGCGACATTGCTTATTTAAGCGGTCCTCAAGATGTTTCAATTGGACATGAACGTTACCAGGGCTACCTTGATGCTTTAAAAACGTATGATATCCCTGTCAAAGACAAATGGGTTGTCGAAGCTGGTTTTCAGGAAAAGACGGGCTACGCAGCTATGAAGAAATTTCTGGAACTTCCTTCTGAAGACCTTCCCCGTGCTATTGGGTGTGTAAATGATCCGTGCGCGATCGGAGCCATTGAGGCTATTGAAGAAGCCGGGCTGTCGATTCCCGATGATATTGCTATTGTGGGTTTCACAGATGATATAAGAGCACCGTTGTTGAAAGTACCGTTGACAACCGTTCATCAGCCGGCATACGAAGTTGGAAAAAGAGCGGCTGAAAAATTAATTCAGACTATTGAAAACGATAAGGAACCGGCTGAAAATATTGAGGTGCTGACAACTTTGAAGATTCGGTCATCTTGCGGATGTGATAACTCCTAAGAATAAAAATATTAATATCCGATAATATTGTAGATGATTTGTTAATCATACTGCATTTATAATAACAACTTGATATACAAAAGGTTTTAAAACAATTCGGGATTAAAAGCATCTATTGGCTTTTATAATTATTAAAATAATATACTATGATACTCCATAAATTAAAGATAAAGATATCGTTAACATTATCCTTGATCACGTTTATTCTTGGAATAGGAATAACAAATGGCTATGCACAACAATTGGCAAGTGCAACGAAAATGTCAAAAAAAGGGGTAGCCATTTCAAATAATCGTTGGGATAATGGCCTTGCCAAAACACCGCCTATGGGCTGGAATAGCTGGAATCATTTTGGATGTCATATAAACGAGGATATCATAAAACAGACAGCAGATGCAATGGTGGAATCCGGCATGAAAGAGGCCGGGTATGAATATGTTGTTATCGATGACTGCTGGATGGATGATCACAGGGATTCCAATGGTCGCCTGACAAATGATCCCAAGCGTTTTCCCCATGGCATGAAGTGGCTTGCAGATTATGTGCATAGTAAGGGGTTAAAGCTGGGAATCTATTCATCGGCAGGAACCAAAACATGTCAGGGACTGCCGGCCAGCTTGGACCACGAACAAACGGATGCCAAAACATTTGCTGAATGGGGGATTGATTATCTAAAGTATGATAATTGCTATAATCAAGACCGTCCTTTACAGGAACGCTATACCGCCATGCACAATGCACTTAAGTCTGTAAATCGATCAATTGTTTTTAGTATTTGTGAGTGGGGAGTTAAAAGTCCCTGGGAGTGGGCAGCAAAGTTGGGAAACTTGTGGAGGACCACCGGTGATATCCGTGATTCATGGCAAAGTATGACTACCATTTTGGATCAACAAGTAGGATTATCTCAATATGCCGGTCCGGGTCATTGGAATGATCCTGATATGCTTGAAGTCGGGAATGGGGGCATGACCAACACTGAATACCGTGCTCATTTTAGCCTTTGGGCGATTCTCGATGCTCCACTGATGGCAGGCAATGATATCAGACATATGAGTACGGAGACTCAAGATATTCTTACCAATAAAGAAGTGATTGCAGTAAACCAGGATCCGGCGGGTAATCAAGGCCACAAAGTTACCGACAATGGGAAACAGGAAGTCTGGACAAAGAAGATGTCAGATGGCAGTGTCGCTGTAGTATTGCTAAATCGCAGTGACGATGGTGCTTTTATGACTACAAACGCTGAAGTTGTCGGGCTGCCAAAAGCTTCGGAATACAAAGTGCGCAACTTATGGCGGCATGAAGATTCTACGACCAAAGATTTAATTCGCTCTTATGTCCCGTCTCATGGTGTTACGATGTTCAGGGTCTGGGCGAAATAAATTGTGTTGAATATGTCAATCAGATTAAATCTGGTTTTATTTAACAATTTCATATTACATCACCTTGATTATTCATTCTTTACACAACGAAATCCCATATTGCCGGTAGAACTGTCCGGGGTGTTTGCTGTACGGGCAGCTACCCGGTAGCGGTTGCAATACGATTTGTGACAAAGGTAGGAGCCCCCGCGAATAATTTTGGCATTGCCGCTTCCAGGACCTTGAGGATTATCGCTGATACGCAGCAACGGGTAATTCGGACTAAACCAATCATTACACCATTCCCAAACATTTCCTGATACTTCATATAGACCGAAGTCGTTAGCAGAAAAAGTTTTAACAGGTGCCGTACCTGCATATCCATCGTCCTCGGTATTTGTTTCCGGGAAGGTGCCCTGCCAGATATTACATCGATGCTTACCTCCGGGCTTTAATTCGTCACCCCATGGGTATTTTTTTTGTTCTAATCCGCCACGCGCAGCATATTCCCATTCTGCTTCGGTAGGAAGACGTTTGCCGGCCCATTTACAGTAAGCGGCCGCATCATTCCAAGAAACATGGGTGACAGGGTGATCCATCCGATTACTGATGTCACTTTGTGGGCCTTCGGGATGATCCCATGTCGTCCCTTCTATGCCTTTCCACCACGGGGTTTCATCGGGAAAGGGAGGATCTTTTCTTAAGATATTTTGGGGCAGGAATAGGTGAAATACAAACGACCACCCAAAATGCTCGGCTTCGGTCTTATAACCGGTTGCCCTAATAAACTCTGCGAAATCTCTATTGGTGACGGCGGTTTCATCAATCCAAAAAGGATCTATTTTTACTTCTCTGACCGGACCTTCACCATCAGCGGGAAATCCTTCATTTGTATTTGTCCCCATCAAAAATGGTCCTCCGGGAAGTTTGGCCATCCCTTCAAATGAGTTACGCTTTTTTCCAGCCTGCACTTTTTGTTTTGGGGATTTTTGTTGGGTATCTCGGCTTGCCGTACAGCAGTTATTCTTATCTTTCATGGTTCTAAAACAGTATTCTATTTATCAATTTCAGTAATTTTCAGCTGTTTCACCAAACTTTTGGGCTTTAGGTTTATTGTTGGATCGGCTTGATAATCCTTCCTTTTAAAGATACGATTTCCATCAAAGGGCCAAAATCAAAGTTATGTTGGATATTTTGTTTAGTAATATGATCAGAAATTTTTTCCATTATTTGTAATAGGCTGTTACAAGCGGTTGATTTAAATGATTAACTTTACTAGATATTTGTTATCGATAACACTTGTTTTGTTTGAATAAAGTTGATTTACTTAAGGTATGCAATGTGAATTAGCTGAGGTCTCATTCGTTTGAGTGCTTACAAATCCCCGAGTTGATTTAGCTAAATAACCCATTTCAATTTTATGATATTTATCATCAATGTCAGATAATAATATTTCTCGAAAAGATGCTCTTAAAAAACTTGGAGGACTGGCATTAAGCTCATCGATGCTTTCTCCATTATTCTCTCCTGCACAAGAAAAGGAACCAGGATTCCCGAATATCATATCCAATAAATCGTCCACCAAACCCAATATATTGTGGATTACCGGAGAGGGGATTCCCCTTAAAGTGCTTGGATGCTATGGCAGTAAGTTGATAGATACCCCCA
>DATFLI010000275.1:0-4639 GCA_035267805.1 Balneolaceae bacterium
TGGAGTTTCTATGCCACGATACATTAGGTAGATGGAAACACCGGCAAAAAACACCGAGAACAAGTCATTGAGCTCAAATAGGCTATGGTTCGGTTTGTGATGAGTCTGGTGAATTTGCCACAAAATGCCATGAAAGACAAACCGATGCACAAGATAGGATATGATCTCCATCCCACAAAACCCCATAAAGATGAAAACAAAAAATGTACAGATATTCATATAAACAGATAATTCGATGAGTTACCAATACAAGATCTAATTTACAGGAATTTAATCGTAATAAAAGTTTGTTAATAAAACAGAAAAACCAACAACTGGCAGGTATGGAAACATTCCGTATTTATAGTTTTGGAAAATAACATCGTCTGTAGATTTACGTTATTGGAACGCTACTGCAGTCGCCAAAAACGATAATGATTATGACAACCTTTGACCCGGAAACATTCGAAACAAAATACCATATCTCTGATGCTGCAACGGATCTTTATATCGAAGGAGATGGGAAATTTACCATTAAAGAGGTAGCCAAAAAACTGGAAATGGATCCGGCGGATATTTTTAATTATTTCCCCAATAAAAAGGCAATCCTGGAGTTTTACTATGCATCACTGGTGATACGTTATGAACTCATGACCGATGAAATTGAGGAGTTTACCTCCTACACCATCAGTGAAAAACTATCCAATTTTATCTATACCAGCTTCGATATGCTCCAGGAAAAAGAAGCATTTGTAGATGCTACTTTCAAGTCGATGATTTTGTGTAATTTTGCAAAAACAGATTTCGAAAAAGAAGTGGAAAGGCTTACTGAGAAGTTTCTACGAGAGGATGAAAACCTGGCTGTTAGTACAACGATGTTTTTGAATCAATATCTGTATTCATTTCTACGGCGACAATACCTCGAACTCGTTCGTTTCTGGCTTAACGACAACAGCGAAGATCACGAGCTGACCATGGAACTTACCGACAAACTAACAAGTTTCATCGAAGAATTGTTATACAACACCGTATTTGACAAAGGTTTTGAACTTGCAAAATTCATCTACTCCAACAGAAAAGTTTGCCTGCAAAACATCCCCATTATAAAACAAGTATTATCAAAAGTTGAAATCCGTTAATTATGAGTAACGATTTTCCATCATCTAAACTTGAGCGCGGTAAAATATTTGCCAAAACCGGGCTCAAAGTTGGGACGAATTACGCTAAACGATACCTTAAAAAATCAGTAGGTAAAAAAGAGACTGAAGAAGAAAGTAGTGATTTCCACAAAAAAAATGCGCGTGAGGTCTTTAACGAATTTACCAAGCTACGCGGTACGGCACTTAAAATTGCGCAATCTATTAGCATGGATGAGGGTATGATGCCCGAAGAGTTTACCGAAGTAATGAGCGACGCGCAATATAGTGTTCCCCCAATCAACAAAGCATTGGCGCGGTCGATTATAAAAAAAGAGCTGGGAGATTATCCTGAGAATCTGTTTGAGCATTTTGAATCCGATGCAATTGCTGCAGCTTCGATCGGGCAAGTTCATCCGGCCTATCTTAAGAACGGGCAAAAAGTGGCGATCAAAATACAGTATCCTAATGTCCGAAGCACGATTCATTCGGATATTTCAATGGCAAAATCGCTTATGAAACGCATTGTCAAAAAGGGTTCAAACCTGGAAGACTATTTTGATGAAGTAGAAACGACTCTCTATGAGGAAACGGACTATCTCAGGGAAGGTAAATACATCGAATATTTCCACAAACGCTTTGCTGATGAGGATATCGTAACGCCCCGATATATAAAAGAGTTATCCACGTCCAAAGTGCTCACGATGACCTTTGTGGAAGGCATGCATCTCAAGGAATTTTTGGATAAAAATCCATCACAGGAACGTCGCAATCACTTCGGCCAATTACTCTGGGATTTCTTTCATGACCAGGTCGAACAACGCGATTTTATCCATGCCGATACCCATCCCGGAAACTTCTTTTTCCGCGAAGATGGAAAGCTTGGAGTCATCGATTTTGGATGCGTAAAGAAATTTTCGGAAGAGTTCACCCAAAATTACATGCAGCTGCTGCCTACCCATTTAAAGGGGGATGAGGAGGAGATGCGCCGGATGTACATCAAGCTCGATATCATACATGAGAATCCCGCTAATCCCAAAAAGGAAGAACAGTTTTTCCAGTTTTGTAAAAATTATGGGGATGTGTTTGCCCGCCCATACATGAATGATCAGTTTGATTTTGGCAACAAAAACTTCAAGAAAGACCTCAACACCTATGCCAAACAGATGCCTATCATGAATGAACCGCGCGGTGACAAAAATTTCATTTACAGTACGCGAGTTCATCTCGGGCTATACAGTATTCTCATGAAACTTGAAGCAGTTATCGATACGAGAAAAAGTAAAGAGATTACGCGGGAAGTCTTGGGTCTCATGCAAAATGATAATCATTCACAGGATTAAATCAGGTATTGTTTTTGAAAATGTATGATCCCTGATATTCGTAGTCCGCATTTCTTACCAATAGTATTTTTGACATAGCCCTGATCCACGAGGGTTTTAAACAAGGATCCCATTTCTCACAAATACTAACGAGAAATGGGAGACTAATCCTGAATATTATTCAGGTACTTGTAGAAATCACTGTTTGTAGAAAGAATGACAGATGTTTGATCGTCAAACACTTTTCCATAAGACTCCATCGTCCTCGTAAATTTGTAGAGCTCCCGTGCTTGCCTTGATTGATTGTAAGCTTTGGCATAAATGGCTGCAGCTTTTGCATCTGCTTGCCCACGAATCTCTTCTGCCTTCTTATAAGCTTCGGACTGTATTGATTTCAATTCACGATCTTTTTTACCATTGATATTCGCTGCTTCACCCTGTCCTTCGGATTTAAACTTATCGGCGATACGGTTTCGCTCACTAATCATCCGATCATAGACAGTCTTGCGAACTTCTTTAACATAATTAATCCGCTTAAATCGAAAATCAAGAACCTTGATACCCAGATCCTGCGTCCGTTCATTAGCCAACTGCTGGATTTTCGCCTGAATGGAATCGCGTCCCACACTAATATTAGCCAGCGAATCCTCTATAATATCCGTGACAGTAGCACCTGACTTGGGATTTCTGTTGGTCGATCGGACTACTTCAACCAGATCATGAGCGGCAATCGCATTTCTTGTTTCACCATCCAGTATGTCATCCAATCGGGACTGAGCCCCGCGCTCGTCTCGCAGCCGTTTAAAAAATTGCAACGGATCTGTAATTTGCCAGCGGGCATACGTATCCACAAAAATAAACTTCTTGTCTTTTGTGGGGATTTGATTCCGATCTCCATCCCACTCCAGGTATCGCTTATCGAAATAATGCGTTTTCTGTATAAACGGAATCTTAAACTTTATGCCCGGATCCGTTACGGCTTTCCCTACCGGATCACCGAATTGCGTAACAATAACCTGCTGAGTCTCGTTGACGACATAGAATCCGTCAAGCGCAACAAGCACTAGAATTCCTAAAACAACAATCGCTGTAATACTTGTGTATTTCTTCATCCCTAATTCCCCTGACTATTTGAATTCGAATTCGGCTTATTCACTTTGACGCCGTTCATCTGCATTTGCAGCAGCGGCAACACATTGTTTCCCTCTTGGTCGGTAATAACTTTATTACCGATTTTGGGCAGTAGTTTTTCCAGCGTTTCCAGATAAATACGCTGCTTAGTTACCTCGGGTGCCTTAATATATTCCCGATAAAGATCGTTAAAGCGGGCAGCCTCTCCTTCGGCGCGATTTACACGGTCCAAGGAATACCCTTGTGCCTTCTGGACGGTTTCCTGGGCCTGGCCACGAGCCTTGGGAATTACCTTGTTGTAATCGGATTTTGCTTGATTAATCAGTGTTTCTTTCTGCTGTTGCGCTTCGTTAACCGCATTAAAAGATGGCTTTACGGGATCCGGGGGGTTAATATCCTGCAAAACCACCTGTTCGATATGAATACCGGTCTGGTATTCATTGCACAACTTCTGTATCAATTGCTGAGATTCCGCTGCTACTTCAGCACGGCCAACGGTCAACACTTCATTAACGGTACGGTCGCCGACCACCTGTCGGACGGCTGCTTCGGATAAATCTCGCAGCGATTTTTCGGGATTTCGTACCTTGAATAAAAATTTATAAGGATCATCGACACGGTATTGCACCACCCACTCGACATCTGCCAGATTCAGATCACCGGTAAGCATAAGCGACTCATCCTGATACCCTTCCTTGGCATAGCTTGAACGTACACCGGCGCTGGTCGTCCGGTATCCGAATTCTTCTTTTAACTGTCGTTCGACAGGTACATACTGAACACTCTCGGCAAATGGCAATTTAAAATGCAAGCCAGGCTCGGCCGTGCGAACATATTTGCCAAATCTTGTAATGATCCCCACTTCTTCCGGATCCACCGTAAAGTAGGTCGAAAAAATTACTACCAATGCGATGATACCTAATATGATATACCGCAAATTTTTGCTCAAACTCTTGAGCGGCGGAGGTACGTTCATCCCCGAAAAATTATCGTCAGCCATAGTTACTATTTTTAAACGTAGAAATTGTAATTAAAGAAAGCCCATCCCAGATAGACTCATACCGGTTAGAC
>DATFLI010000276.1:0-12488 GCA_035267805.1 Balneolaceae bacterium
ATCGGCAGAAGACTGGTACGCTTTTATCACTGATGCAGGTGACGTTTTTCTGGATGCTTATGTCCCTATCGTCAGGCGGAGAAAGGATGAGCCTTATGATGAACAGCAGCGATATTTCCAGGAAATTCGACGAGGACGATATGTAGAGTTTAATTTGATTCATGATCGCGGTACTTTGTTCGGGCTGAAAACGAAAGGACGAACGGAGTCAATCCTAATGAGTTTGCCCCCGGAAGTTCGCTGGGACTATGATTTTCAGATTGAAGAAGGCAGCCGCGAGGCTTATTTGATCGATCGACTGAAAAATCCAATTGACTGGATTGAATTTGGAAAACAGGCTACAAACTTTGATAAATAAAAATGAATTTAATTTTTGAAATCTAATGTCATCCTGAACTTGTTTCAGGATCTGTGGCTATGGTTGTTATAAAGTTTGCAGATGCTGAAATAAATTCAGCATGATACAATACAGTTACCAATGACTTACGGACAATTTCCCTATATACGAGGACGAAGGTTACGAACCAATGCAGCCATGCGCGATATGGTTGCAGAAAATCATTTGAAACCGGCTGATTTCATCGCCCCGGTGTTTGTTATGGAAGGAGAAAACGAAAAGGTAGAAATCCCTTCTATGCCGGATTATTATCGTTATACGCTGGATCTTTTGCTTAAAGAAGTTCGGGAACTCTATGATGTAGGCGTTCGAACAGTGAACTTATATGCCAAAGTACCGGAAGAAAAAAAAGATAATAAAGGCACTGAGGCGTTGAATCCCGATGGTTTGATGCAGCGTACGATCAGGGCGATCAAAGAAAAGGTCCCTGAAATTGTTGTGATGCCTGATGTTGCATTGGACCCATATTCCAGCTACGGTCATGACGGCATTGTCAGGGATGGAGAAATCTTGAATGATGAATCCGTTAAAGTGCTTGCTAAGATGGCGGTAAGTCACGCAGAAGCCGGCGCCGATATGGTTGCTCCATCAGATATGATGGACGGCCGGATTGGAGCGATTCGCAAGGCACTGGATGATGCGGGATTTAAGCATACAGGTATCATGGCGTATAGTGCTAAGTATGCTTCCAGCTACTACGGCCCGTTTCGGGATGCGTTAGACTCGGCACCCGGATTTGGTGATAAGAAAACCTACCAGATGGATCCTCGAAATGTGAAAGAAGGTATCAAAGAAGCAAAGCTCGATGAGCAGGAAGGTGCCGACATTGTGATGGTCAAGCCCGGCTTACCCTACATGGATGTAATAAGAGCAGTTAAAGAAAATGTGAACGTACCGGTTTCGGTGTACAATGTGTCCGGCGAATATGCGATGATTAAGGCTGCCTCGGCCAATGGCTGGCTCAACGAAGAAGAAGCCATGATGGAAGCACTGGTCGGCTTTAAGCGGGCGGGAGCTGATCTGATTGCAACATATTTTGCAAAAGCAGCATCGAAACTATTGAATAAACGGTAATTGAAAGAAAGTACTACATGTCATGCTGAACCTGCCTAGCTTGTTTCAGCATCAATTGTAGAAGATCCTGAAATGAATTCAGGATGACACGTGATTAAAATTAATTATTAGAGCATGTTAGAAACGAGTAAAAAATTATTCAAGCGAGCTCAACAATTTATTCCCGGCGGTGTAAATTCGCCGGCGCGTGCCTTTAATTCGGTAGGTGGAACTCCCGTATTCTTTGAAAAGGCCGAAGGATCCATACTCACCGATGTCGATGGTAAAGAATATATCGACTACGTTGCTTCTTGGGGACCGATGATTTTGGGTCATTCTTATAAGCCGGTAGTAAAAGCCGTGCAGGAAACAGCCGCTAAATCCACTTCGTTTGGGGCACCTACCGAGATCGAGGTTAAGATGGCCGAGTTGGTCCAAAAGATGGTTCCCGGCGTGGATAAAATCCGTATGGTTAATTCCGGGACCGAAGCCTGTATGAGTGCTATTCGGGTTGCACGTGGTTATACAGGCAAGGACAAAATCATTAAATTTGAAGGAAATTATCACGGGCACGGCGATTCTTTTCTAATTAAAGCCGGCAGCGGTGCATTAACGCTCGGAGCTCCGAGCAGTCCCGGGGTTACTGAAGGGACAGCTAAAGACACGCTTGTTGCCGATTATAACAACCTGCATTCTGTTAAAGAACTTTTTAAGGAGCATAAGGATGAGATCGCTGGTATTATTGTTGAACCCGTGGCCGGTAATATGGGAACCATCCCTCCCCAGAAGGGATTCTTGTCCGGTTTACGAGAACTTTGCGATGCCAACGACACAGTATTGATCTTCGATGAAGTAATGACGGGCTTCCGTGTCGCCAAAGGGGGTGCACAGGAACGATATGGGGTTATGGCCGATTTGGTGACCTACGGTAAAATTATTGGGGCAGGCTTGCCGGTGGGAGCTTTCGGCGGCAAACAAGAAGTAATGGATGTTGTTTCTCCGGTTGGACCGGTTTATCAGGCGGGAACACTGTCCGGCAACCCATTAGCTATGGCGGCCGGTTACGCGTTGCTTTCTGATTTGCAGGAAAATCCGTTGCAGTATGACGAGCTTGAAGAAAAAACGACCTATTTATATACCGGTCTCAAGGAAGTATTTGCCGAACATAATATCCCGACGGCTATCAACCGTGTGGGATCGATGATGAGTATATTTTTTACTGGGCAGAATGTCATAAACTTTGAGACGGCCAATACTACTGATCAGGAGTTTTTCAAAAAGTTTTTCCACCAGATGTTGGATCGGGGTATTTATTTGCCGCCTTCCGCCTTTGAATCATTCTTTTTAGCAAACAGTCTTACCCAAGAGATGCTGGATAAGACGATTAAGGCGGCAGAGCAATCAATAGAATCCATTGTTGATATAAAAGAACAAAATTAGGACGAATAACTGATGAAAAAAAGAACACAACTTGCGACTGTATTTTTTGTAGTACTTATTGATCTTATGGGATTCGGCATTGTGCTACCCCTTTTACCTTTTTATGCCAAGAATTTTCAAGCATCGGCTGTGGTCGTAGGATTACTTTATAGTGTTTATTCGTTTGCACAGCTCATATTTTCACCTATTTGGGGCAGTTATTCCGATCGTATCGGCCGTCGTCCCATTATGTTGCTGAGTACGTTCGGGGCAGTTATTGCTTATATTATGTTCGGCTTGGCCAATTCATTATTTGTGCTTTTTGCATCTCGCATTGTGGCGGGTGTGATGGGCGGAAATATTTCTACGGCACAGGCTTATATCTCGGATATTACCTCTACGGAAGACCGTGCCAAAGGAATGGGGCTGATTGGTGCGGCCTTCGGGATCGGATTTATGGTTGGTCCGGCCCTTGCCACAGCTTTGATTCACGACTCATTACATAGTTTTATAGCAGGTGTTGGGCTTCCAAACGTGGCCAGTTGGATGGCGGCTAATAAATATGCACTACCCGGATTTTTTGCCGCATTTATGTCATTCTGTAGCTTTTCGCTGGTGCTTTTTAAACTTCCGGAAACGGTAGATAAAAACGCTCCGCGTCCGGATCGGGATGTACGTAGTAGCGTATTTTCTAAATCATTCTGGCAAAAGTTGCAGGCCCAAAGTGGTGCCGATGCCAAAGGAATGCTGATTCCGCTGTTGGTTGCATATTTTATTCTAACCTTCGGTCAATCGAGTCTGTACAGCGCATTCCCTCTTTTTAGCAAAGCTAAGTTGGGGATGTCGGCCGAACAGGTGGGAATGCAATTCTTCTATATCGGATTGATTGCGGTATTTATTCAGGGCTACTTAATCCGCAAGCTTACCAAGAAGTTTAAGGAAGAACATATTTTTACGGTGGGAAATGTGTTAATGGCCATAGGTCTGGGACTTATACCATTTGCTTATAATACACTTACCTTAAGTATATATTTGGGAATTATGGCTATTGGGTTCAGTTTGAATACCCCTACAATTATGAGTTTACTTTCCAAAGAGGCCGAAGAAGAGAATATAGGAGCCGTAATGGGAACCTCGCAAGGTATTTCAGGTCTTGGCCGTATGCTGGGCCCGACGTGGGGTGGACTCCTTTTTGGGTTTTCAATCGGGCTGCCCTTTTATACAACGGCAATCATTATTTTTGGTGCGGTTTACATTGGAATAAAACTACATCACGCTTTAGGAACGCAAGAAGTCGAAGAACCGGAACCCGTCGCTGAATCTTCTTAATCGGTCTGGTTTTGAGTGCAAAACGGAATTTCCTCTGCTTACTCAGTTTGATGGGTATGCGGTTTTTTCAATATCCGCGGGACAGTAAATTCGGCTTCCTTACGGAATAGTATTTTTAGGAAGCTAAGCCATTATTCTCATTTCGAAATGATCCCAGTTTAGTCTTTAAGCTTTTCGAGTTTCTTTTGTTTTTTGCGGGAAAGTCCTTCGACTACGAGATTGTAAGAGTCCTTGATCCATTCTTTAATAAGCTCGTCATCCAGTTTTCCTTGTGGATCAACGGTATTCCAATGTCGTTTATTCATGTGTCGGCCGGGCTGTACATCTTCGTAAAGATCACGCAGCATTGCGGCTTTCACAGGATCGCATTTCAAATTGATCCCATCAAATTTTTCCACATCCGTAAGAGCAAATATTTTATCCATGACTTTAAAAGCCAGGGTATTATCATCAAAAGGAAAGTCTTCAGAAACGCCTTTAAAGGATAGGCAAAATTCTCTATAGTCTTCTATATTCATTGAAATCTTTGAATTTATAATGGTTTATTAGCTATGATTTTCGCTTGGCTAATGGGCTATTTCAAATTCGATTTGCTGCTAGTTGGAACCGTTGATTTTATTGTAGTCGTCAATAAATTCTTTAAGTAAATCTCCTGCTGCCTTATTGATGAGATCCAATCGATCGTAAGAAACCAGCCCAAGCGTCGCTGATTCCCAGGTATTGGCTGTTGTTTGTATATCTCTATTCAGTGTCAATTTTACCGGCTGGTAAAGGTAGAGTGAGATGTTAAAAGGGATAAGCCCCCGTCCGGCATCCATGGTATTTATATGCATAAGTAAAAAAGGAATTTCATCGGAATGTTTTACCTCATTGTCAGGGATTAGGGTGATTCCTCCCTCTTTCAAGGTCGATTCCCCCATTTTTTGCAGTGAGGGTACATCTAGTTTAACATTATTTTCCAGCGGAGCATTTTTTTCTACAGTTACCGTAAAGCCGATAGCATCGACCCCTCTCAGGGAGCTTCGTTCCCGGGCAACCTCATTTTGCGCCCATGCTAAAGATCCGTATAAACAGAAGATTGCCACCAGTACATATTTCCGATATTTGTTAGCAGCATTTGCCATGGCTTTGAAGATTAAATTGATCTTGTCGTTGTTTAACGAAGCCTAAACGGAAATCTTGTGCTAATTAGAGTCTTTGAAATAGTCTTAGGGGCATTTAGACGACTCTTTATAATTAATGATAAGATATAATAATGGAGCGGAACTGCAAGTATAATTTGCTGATCTGGAATATTATCTGCTGTCTCACACGCCTTTCCAGACGGCAAGCGCCAACAGAAGCCAGGAAATGATAAAGCAAAGGCCGCCGATAGGAGTAATGGCACCTAACCAGCGAATCCCACTTAATGAGAGTATATAAAGACTACCCGAAAAAATGATAATTCCGGCAATCATTAGCCAACCGGACCATTTTAGCAATCCGGATTCGGGCAAGTGGTAGGCAACCACACCGATAATGAGTAATCCAATGGCATGATAAAAGTTATAAGTTACCCCTGTTTGAAAAATGTCGAGCATTTCGGCAGATAATCGCCCCTTAAGCCCATGAGCACCGAAAGCACCCAACGAAACGGCCAATGCCATTGCAATGCTGCCAATTGTCAAAAATAATTTTTGCATAATCATACTTTTTTAATCGAAATCCTGACCAATCTTCATTAATTGAAACCATAGCTCCCTTTATGACTGAGAGTAGCTGCCTACTTATGAATATCGTCGCGATTGATATCAGTTATCTACCAATGAGCTGGCTTTATGATAAACAATCCATAAAACACCGTCAGGAGTGATAGAGCGTTTTAGCAATTCCAGTTTGCTTTGTAACATCGTTCGGTTCTTAATAAATCCGAGTATCCAATCAAGTTCCTGATTTTCAGAAGGTTTCTTAATTTTAACATTACCGGAAACTCCTCCAAGCAAGTGGTCCGGTTTTTCAGGAGCATTAAAAAAGCCAACAGTCATGCCGGGTTTAACATGCATCTTTTTGGCAACGGTCTTATGCACAATATTTGCCTTGATATTTCAATTTATTCCTTCTAGTGCATCGACAATTGAAAATAGCTTACAAGAGTTCAGCATCATTAAGTGCCCGATTAAGTTCTTGTAATGTAGGATTTTTGAGTACCGTGTCGTAAATGATTAGCACAGGAAATTTGAGATCGCCATTGAATAAGTTGCGTATAATTGCTTCCGCATCCGGATCCTGTTCAACATCGAGGCGTTCAAATTTAACCCCGATGGTTTGCAGGTAATTATCAAATCCATTTGTCAGCCAGCACCAACTTGTGCCATAGAGTTTCGGGGAGAGAGACATCAGCGTAGCATCAAAATGACAGTTGTATGGCGAAATATACATTTTCCCCAATTTATAACCTATAGTCGGCGAAAAATTTAGTTAGTCACCTAAGCAAATTGATCCATTGGATTAGGATATTTGAAATTGTATTTCAAAATGAGCCGAAGTTTTTCATTTGAGACTATTTTATAGTTCTTTCCCTCATCTTCTTTAAAAGTAGGCGGTTCCAGACCCAGAGCTTTGGCAGCTGCCGGGTAGTACATGTTTTTCGGGGGATGTCCGTCCGAAACGGCATTGAATATTTGCCCCCGAACATTATTATCGATCATTTTTTTAATGATAGCAATACAGTCATCGCGATGAATAAGATTGACCGGGGCATTACCTTGCCGGAGATTCTTGCGGCCGGACATATATTTTGCAGGATGACGGTCGTATCCGTAAAGTCCGCCGAATCGTACAATGGTAGTATCGAATTCCAATTGGGATTGCAGCAATTTCTCGGCTTTTAGAAGAGCGTTGCCCGACTTGCGGACTGCTTGTCCGGGGATCGCATCGTCTTCATTCACAATACCCGGTCTCTCGGGATATACCGATGTCGAACTGACAAATATTATAAAAGAAATAGCAGATTGCCTTACTTCTTCGATAACGGTGGCAATTTGTTGGGGATAAAATTGTTCGATATCATCGCGACCGCGGGTAGGCGGGATGTTGAGAACCAATACATCCGATTGCCAGAACTCATCACAATTTTCACACTGAAGTTTAGGATCAAGCTTAAGCAAGAAGGGTGAAATCCCTGCTTTCGCGAGTGTTTTCATTTTTTTAACTCTGGTAGTAGATCCTTTAACAGAGTGGCTGTTATATTGCAATTGCTCTGCCAAAGGAAGGCCAAGCCAGCCGCAACCCAAAATACTAATCGTCATATTGTTGCTAATCACTTGAAAAGAATGCGGTTAAATATCGAAAAGTTCGGTCCAAATATCATCTTAAGGAACAAAAATCCACTTCAGCAGTAGTTATGGAGTTATGAATCATTCATTCTAACACAACGACATCAACTATGAAAGGAAGTTTGTTTTTAATCTTATTGGCATCAGTTGCTTTTATGTTTGGCTCCTGCTCCGAGAAATCCAAAAATCAGATGGATCGGACCAAGCAGAAGGCTCAAGAGACTTATGAATCGGCCAAGAAAAGTGCTCAGACGAGCAAAAATGAATTTATTAACAAAGTGCAAAACCAGCTGGATTCTATCGATAAACAGATGGATAAGCTTAAAGAGAAAATTAATCAACAATCGGGAGAGGCCAAGACCGAACTTCAAAAACAATGGGAAAGCCTTAAGGAAAAGAAACAAAGCCTTGGCAATAACCTGGATGAACTTAAATCCCGTTCTGCAGACAACTGGCAGGATATCAAAGAGAATATCGAAGATCAGCTTGGCAGTATGAAAGATTCTTTTAATAGTCTGAAAAACAAGTTGGGTATGGATTAAACCCTTTAAAGGTAGGAGAAATCATTTTAAAAAAGGCATGACTGCTTAAGTCATGCCTTTTTTTATTTAAATAGATTTACAGCTGATTTGTTCTAATTTTATGAACAGAGAGGTCAGCTATTCTTCTTCCATAAACGGATATGACCAGTCCTTTGGCGGCTCCTGGGTTTCCTTGATGGCCCGGATCGAAATCCAGCGCATCAGGTTAGCAGCACTGCCGGCCTTATCATTAGTCCCGGATTTGCGGGCCCCGCCAAAAGGTTGCTGGTTTACAACCGCAGCAGTAGGCTTGTCGTTAATGTAGAAGTTGCCGGCAGCCTGGCGTAAGTAATTGTCCATCTTCTCAAGGGCATATCGATCTTGTGAGAAAATAGCGCCGGTCAGAGCATATGGCGAGGTGTTATCGCAAAGCTCGAGTGTCTCCTCAAACTTGTCATTATCATATACATAAACAGTCAACACAGGGCCGAAGATCTCTTCTTTCATTGTTTTGAACTTCGGGTCATGTGCCCGGACCAGTGTCGGCTCTATAAAATAACCTTCTGAGTCGTCATAATCGCCTCCAATCAGGATTTCTCCCTCATCTGAATCCTTAACAAAATCGATATAATCCGTAATCTTGTCGAAAGCTTTCTGATCGATCACAGCCGTCATAAAATTACTGAAATCTTCCGCTTCACCCATCTTGATCTTTTGCACTTCGGTCGTGAATTTTTTCTCAAATTCATTCCAAATTGATTTGGGAATATACATTCGTGAAGCGGCCGAGCATTTTTGTCCCTGGTACTCATAGGCAGCGCGCAATGCAGCAATGACCAGGGCATCCACATCAGCGTCTTCATGGGCAAAGATGAAATCCTTTCCGCCCGTTTCACCGACTATACGTGGGTAAGTATTATATTTCTCGATATTCTCGGCAATGCCTTTCCATAAATGCTGGAAAGTGGCAGTCGATCCGGTAAAATGAAGTCCGGAGAGATGTTTACTTTTCAGAACCGGGTCGCCGACATCCGGTCCGTTACCGGGCAAGAAATTTATAACACCGTCCGGCAAACCGGCTTCCTGCAAAAGCTTCATCAAAAAATAACTCGAGTAGACCGATGAAAGAGCCGGTTTCCAGAGCGAAACATTACCGCAGATTGCCGGAGCCGTTGGCAGGTTACCGGCGATCGAGGTAAAGTTGAAAGGGGTCACTGCAAAAACAAATCCTTCCAGGGGCCGGTATTCCATGCGATTCCACATGCCGTGCGGAGAATTCGGCTGATCTTTATAGATTTCAGTCAGATAGTAAGAATTAAATCGGAAGAAATCGGCAAGTTCTGCAATAGCATCAATCTCAGATTGGTAAGCCGTTTTTGACTGACCAAGCATTGTAGCAGCGTTCAGGGTATATCGCCAAGAGCCTGACAGCAGATCCGCAGCTTTTTTAAAGATCGCTACCCGGTCTTGCCAGGGCATCTGAGTCCATTCTTTATGCGCTTCCAGTGCTGACTCTATAGCCATCTCCACTTCATCCTCGCCGCAAAGATGAACCGTGCCCAGCTTATGCCCGTGATTATGCGGAATGGTTACATCGGCCGTCCGATCGGTTTTTACCTCTTTCCCACCAACGATGGCCGGAATTTCAATTTCCTGCGATTTTAGTCGTTCGAGTTCCTTTTTTAATTTTTCCCGTTCGGGAGTGCCCGGTGCATACGAATTGACAGGCTCATTGTCGGGTTCCCGAATTTCGAAATATGCATTCGCCATAATAATGTTAGTTTATTTTTCGATTTTGTTGCTAAAAATTTTTTATGCTCGGGCAAGAAGGTACTAAATTTTTCAGGTATTTGAAGCTGCCCGGCAAGGTGATCACTGACTTTTTAAAAACGAAAGTACGTCTTGAGCCGTTTCGAAACCCGAGCTGATACAATCAGGGACTGAAACTCCCTTTCGAAAATTTCCTTGCAGATACAATCCCGGGTTTTGCCCTTCAATCTTGTTCATTGCGGCCAGATATCGATCGTATCCAACCGTGTATTGAGGTATTGCTTTTTGCCAATATTTGTGGTGTTGAAATACCGGTTCTCCACGAATTCCAATTAATCGGCTGAGCTCATCTAACACAATCTCGCTCAGTTTTTTTGTGGATTTCCGGGCCAGTTCCGGATTTCGTGCTCCGCCAATAAAACAGGTTAGCAGCTCATGTTCTTTCGGTGCGCGATTTGGAAATAAAGTCGAAGAAAATAGGGCTCCCAAAGTGTTAAAATTTTCCACTTCGGGAATCAGTACTCCGAAACCGTCCAGCGGGTGATCGATATGATCTGCATTGAAACCCAGTCCCAGTACGCTTACAGGAGCATAGGGAAGATGGGCCAGTTCACCAACGAATTCCGGTTCAAATAATTCACCAAAAACATAAGTCGGCAGCGTCGAGACCAGACATTGGTGTCTGGCTTCAAACGCTTTGTCAGGAGAGGTCCCGGTAATAACCCAGTCAGCATCCTTCGATTTCTTTATTGATGAAATCGTGTAGGAGGTTTTTACCGGATGTTTCAGTGCCTTGGCCATAGCTTTTGGAAGCACTTGGTTGCCTTTTTGAAAGGAAATCATGGCCCGCTTGGGGCGAGACTCAGTACGCCCTCGTTTCAACATTCCTTTCATAATAGAACCATATTGTTGTTCCAAATCCCACAGCGCCGAAAAAGTGTGTTTGATGGATAGTTTTTTAGGATCTCCGGCATATATACCCGATACGAAAGGATTAACCCCGTAGTCCAGGGGCTGACGACCGATTCGTCGTTTGATGAATTCAGCAACCGATTCATCTTCTTGATCAGAAGCTTTAACAAAAGGTTCTTTAAATAAGCGGAGTTTAGCCCCTGCAGAAATTAATGGCGTTGTTAAAAAATTTCCTGCCGACATTGGAATGGCAACAGGGTTTTTATCCTTCACGACAAACCGTTTTTTCGCCACTTTATTGGCTTCAACTATTTCCCTTTCTAATCCCAAGTCATCCAACAGATCCCATACTTCCCGGGATTTTATCATCAGCGTATTGGGACCTTCTTCAATGAGCCAGCCATTCTTTTCTACAGAATGAATGGCTCCTCCAACTTCTGCAGATCTTTCGTATACCGTTATCGGGATACCGGCTTTTTCCAGGGCATAGGCTATACTCAACCCCGAAATTCCCGCTCCTAAAATTCCAACAGATACGCTCTCGGACATATCTTTTTTTGGTTTGATCTTAAAATATATGCTGAGTTAAATATTGCTCAACCTTAGGCAAAATATATAAATGACAAATGAAGAATCTTATCCTTCTTTTGGTGTGCCGTCTCGTTGTGAAAAAAGTCTCATCATTTGGTTTAGCAGGCCGTTTCCTACTACTGAAAGTTTTTCCTGACGTCCGAGCGAGAGAAATCGCAGGAAATTTTTTAGCTCGACCAGCAAGTAAGGCGGGTCTGTAATCAGCGTATCACTAGAAATAATATGATCCCAATCCAAAGGCTTATCAAAGTGTATGCCAGCCTCTTCCATTGTCTGTTTATAGATGTGGGCAATTAGACCGTAGCCGATTGTTGTGGGATGGATGCCATCAAGACTAAAAACGCCCCCCTTGTAAACTTTGCCGTTTTCTTCATCGATTCGAAGATAATCCGTACTCAATTTCGGGCTCTTGCGGTTGTCAACCAGATGGGATGTCATAGGGTTCCGCTCCATTGCCTCACAGAACGGTTCGGGATAGGGGATTCGAATTTGGCCACCCAACCGACGTGCAGCAATGCCACTCACGTATCGGTTTAGGGGTACGGTAATCCAGCCGTATTCGTCGGAGACATTCCGAATAATTGTGTTGTATTCATCCACGTGCTGATCGAGCAAAATAGCCTCTTCTTTGGTCAGGTGCGGGTGGATATCCGGATCGAAGTCTTCATCCCAAATCCAAAAACGAGTGTAATAATCAAAATAGCCGGTATGTCCTTTACGGGATTTGTCGGCGTTAACGCCCCGGGAGACCGGCGGGATGGTGACGTAGGGGATCGTCTGGGTAATAACTTGCTCGGCACCGATTTGACTGGCCTTTTCTGCAAGCCGGCGATATTCGCGTTCAAAATGTTCGGGCCTGTAAACGGTGTATTCCCGTTCAGAGGGAAATCGGTTCAGATCTTCTTCCTCTGATAAGATAAATTTCAAATCTGATACTGCCCCGATCACATTGTTATGTCCCATCGTTACGATAAGGTTTTCAATACCTCCGTGATCCTGCAAATACTGGGCATTGTCGATTTGGGTAAAATTTTTAAATCCATTTCCAAAGCTGGGATTCAACACCATGCAGGCTGTAATGTACATGGCATGATCGGGAAGCATATCAAAAATTGAGTACGTTTCAGGATGGGTATCGATAAATTCGCGGCTCTTCTGCTCTGAAATCATCCAGGCATCGTT
>DATFLI010000277.1:0-4690 GCA_035267805.1 Balneolaceae bacterium
CCAGAAAAGTCAGTTAAGTTAGGCACTGCAGCCGCAATACCCCCCTTTACAGCATACAAGAGATGATCACCCCGACGGAGTTTCTCGTCCTTTGGGACAGGAGCTATTTCACGACTGTTGCGATTAATACGTGAAAGATAAAAGCCCTGTAGTTCGTCTAATCCTGCTTCCTTTATTGTTTTCCCAATTAAATCGGCTCCTTCTTTTATCTCAACCTCTACCAATAAATTCCGTTTCCGTTCTTCTTCGTACCGGATATCTCTCCGGGCTGGCGTCAGTAGCGGAGAGATGAATACAAGATATAATAGTCCTACTATGGCACAGGGAACACCAACCCAAGCCAGCTCAAAAAAGGTAAGCCCCTCAAAACCGTGACTTTGCAATAGCCCGTGGGTAATCAGGTTGGTACTGGTGCCAATTAAAGTACAGAGGCCTCCCAGAATAGCGGCAAAAGAAAGGGGCATAAGTAATTTTGATACGACAATATCATTTTTCAAGGCCCATTTTCTAACCGCTGGGATCCCCATAGCAACAACCGGGGTATTATTTAAAAATGCTGAATACAGGGATACACTGGGACACAATCGCAACAAAATTCGTTGGATGCTTTTGGTCTCACGTCCCAAGATAATGTCGCTTACCCTGTCCAAAGCACCACTTTCTCGCATTGCAGCCGATACAACATACAAACTACCCAACGCAATTAAAGTCGTATTTGCAAATCCCTGAAATGCCTGTTCGATGCTGATAACTCCACTAATCGTAAGAATGGCCAAAGCCGTCAACAAGATTCCATCCGGACTCCATAGGTCAATCGCCAAGCCGATAAAGGCGCATAATAACACGGCAAAAATCAACAGCTGTTCGAATCCCATGAAGTAAAAAGATTATGGTTTGCGGATTGGTATAAACCGAATTTGCACAAGAGCGCAGCCCTTTTAAAGGGTGCAAAATTTTATCAGAAATCAGTCCATCTGATAAACGATTGAATTAACGTTCATTCCTGCTCCTACCGATGCTAACACAATGATATCTCCTTTGTCAATCCGATGGTTTTCTATCTCTCCCCGCAGCACCAGATCCAGGAGAGTAGGAACGGTTGCCACAGAGGAGTTGCCGAGTCGCGATATGGTCATGGGCATAATATCCTCCTCGGGAATTATATTATGTCCATATAGTTTTGCCAGACGTTGTAAAATGGCAATATCCATTTTAGCATTGGCTTGATGAATCAGCACTTTTGCAATCTCATCAAAACTGATATTTGCCTTTTCTAGACTTCTTTTTACCAGGGGTGGCACGTGAGTAAGCGCATATTGGTAGAGTTTATGTCCATTCATCTTCATATAGAGTGAATCGTTATTGTCCGGGTTATATGAAGAATCCATTTTCAAATAATAGGCCTGTTCCTCGGTGTCGGTGCGTGTGGAATGACTCAGTATTCCCACTGGAGAACTGCTTTGTCGGCCCTCCAAAACCGTAGCACCCGCCCCATCCGAGTAGATCATACTGTCCCGGTCATGCGGGTCACTGACACGAGAAAGCGTTTCGGTACCGATAACTAGGCCGGCCGATGCATCCCCGCTTTGCAGATAGTAGTTACATTGAATGAGTCCCTGAATCCAACCCGGGCAGCCAAAAGGGAGGTCGTAGGCTACACAATATGGATTTTTTATTCCCAGTTTGTGTTTGACCCTCGATGCCAGAGACGGCACCATATCCACTCGAGGATTATCAGCACGAACATCACCGAAATTATGAGCTACAATGATATAATCCAGCTTCTCCCGATCAAGCTCTGCCGATGCGATGGCTTGCCCCCCAGCTTCTGCTCCCATATCCGAGGCCAACATATCATCATCGGCATACCGCCGCTCCTCTATTCCGGTGATTGCCGCAAATTTCTCAATGGTTTCGTCATTATCCTTGCCTAAGGGATTTCCATCGGTATTTAAGAATGTATTATCCAAAAAGTCAGCATTGGGTACCTTGCGGCGGGGAATATAGGATCCGGTTCCCGTGATAACAGCGTATTTCTTTATTTCCATAATTTCTGAATTATGCAATATTATGAACGTTCAACTAATCACAGCAAACTCACTCAAATAGCCTAATTAATTTTTTCGTTGCTCTTCGATCGATCGTTTACCCTTGTGTTTTAACAGAAAGCCGAGCACCAGTCCTGAGACAAAGCCAATTGCTCCGGTCAGGAAAAGCAGCACAACCAGTGACATTTCTGTGGTAAACCCAAGAAAATGTGCTTGAACGGAAGCTGTGTTTTGTATCACAAGTAATACCAAGATGAGACTCAGTACCACCACAATTGCCACTTTTATTTTTTTCATAGCGTACCTCTTGTTTTCGTAATCAGAATTTTACAACAGTCATTGAATCAATCATTACAAATTAGTTGGAATTTTCGAAACAATGAAACGAAACTAAATTCCACAAACTTAGAAACACTTTATACATGCGTAAGTATTAATAGGTATTCAGGGTTATTACCATTAACTTGTAGCATTAAACCTAATTACCCACCTGGTAAGCGAACTTTACTGAAACGATGCGTTAATCCAACTCCTTTCACAAGAGACCCTACGGGTGCATAAAACACAATACCTATGTCACAACAAGGCAAAATAAAATTTTTCGATTCCCAAAAAGGATTTGGATTTATCAGTCCCGACGAGGGCAACAAAGATATCTTTGTTCACAGAAACAATGTTGAAAATCTTGGGTATGATCAAGGTTTGAAAGATGGTGAATCTGTGGAATTTGATGTCGAAGAAACGCCTAAAGGCTTAAGTGCTATTAACGTTCGAAGCCTGGCTTAGAATAACGGTATTCAAATTCGAATTTAAAAGCCTGCTTTTTTTAAAGAGACAGGCTTTTTTAATTTCTGGATTCATCACTCAGCTTACAGTGGACATGGTGCTGGGCTGGGTTGTTTGAGGGGCCACCGATTGATTTCGAAACAATCGACTGACCATCGATTGTATTTTCCCTTTAGAGGTGCTTAGAAGGGAAATTTCTAAGAAATTGTCCAACTTTTGGACCTACTAATGCCAGACAAGCTACTAAACTGAAATAAGGTTATTATAAGTGTAGTTCACAATTGTCCATATATATCATATAGACCGATTTTTACCTACTAGGTACCCACTAACATACCAACTTTGAGTATCACTGGTGAAGGGTTTTATTTTTTTGTCTTGGAGTATTCCTCAAATGGTATCTGAGTCCAACAAAAGTGAGTGTTAATTTTAATCCACAAGGCTATCCCTAAGTTAAATGGATCCCCATACTTTCTGTTTGAAATTTTCGTTCTCAAGAAAAATATGTAAGTTAATCATATGAAAACTCTTACCATAAACATACCGAATACTGCTGATATAGATGACAAAGAGGCCAAGATGGCCCTTGCATCCAAGTTGTATGAGAGAGGAAGACTTACTTTGGGGCAAGCAGCAGAACTGGCAGGATACAGTAAAGAAACCTTTATGGAATTGCTGGCCGAATATAATGTTTCTGTCATAAACTACTCACCTGAGGAACTTGATGAAGATATAGACAATGCCCGACGCCATAGTCTCTGATACAAGTTGCTTAATTCTATTCTATAAAATTGGTGAGCTCGAACTTCTTAAAAGCGTTTTTGGGAATATCCTTGTCACAGAAACGGTTTCTAAAGAGTTTAAAAAGGAACTACCGGAATGGATAGAAATTGCCCCTCTTCAATCTAATTTACATAAAGGACTATCAAGTGTCCTTGATCCGGGCGAAGCCACAAGTATTGCTTTGGCCGCTGAATATGACAATTCGTTATTAATCATTGATGAAGTTAAAGGAAGGAAAGTGGCCAGAGAAATGGGTGTTCAAATTACCGGTACATTGGGTGTTTTAATTACTGCAAAGGAAAAAGGATATATCAAAGCGGTGAAACCCATTATTACAAAAATGGGAAAGACCAATTTTCGGGTTTCTGAAGCATTGCTTCAAAAGGTATTGGAAAAGGTGAATGAGGCTTAATACTGATATCAAAACGAATACTGCCGAACAACATCCTCAAAACGGATGACTTTTTTAACCTCCGAAGCATCAAATAAAAAGGGCTCCACATCCTGAGCCATCACTTCCATATCTAACTGTTGGCACCTTTCTAAAACGTTTTCCTTTAAAGACTTTGGATCTGAAATAGAAACCTTGGCTTTCAAATACTCGTAGTTAGGCTTGATATCCCGACCCATCAGAAAAACCAGGTCATAAAAATCCCTTCCTTTGTTGCGATCTCGGTTTATAATAGCATAGAGTTTTTGAGCCATCAGAAGGGGCAAGGGGGTGGTCCAGATGGTGGTAAATACCTCAAATCGGTTTAGCAAAAACTGCTCCGGCTCATAATCAAAGTGCTGAGGTTCGGAATACAACTGAATAAGAATCTTCTCTTCTTGATGTCCAGATAATCCCTCCTCAAAGAGCAAGCCCGGAAATTTAATGTGACAGTGCCAAGCTCCTTTCATCACCATCTTTAGTTCTACTTCGTATCCTTCCCGTTCAAGCCCTTTTTGAATTTCACTGGCTACTTTTTTGAAAGCATCTTCTTCCAGAGAGATATTGTCAAAATCCAGATCTTCTGAAAATCGGTGATTACCATGCACAATACGAAGACAGGTACCTCCAAGAAAACACAAAC
>DATFLI010000278.1:0-5811 GCA_035267805.1 Balneolaceae bacterium
AGTTTATTCTGTTGTCGTCCTTCGTGGTTCTCCTTTTTGATCATTATTCGCAATTGGCACGATCCATTGCAATCGCTATGAGGATCATCACGATGGATACATAAATGATGGGCAATGTAGTTGTAATTCGAATAGTACCAAACAAAAGGAAGGGTAAATTTAACCATCGCTAGGAGCATGGCAAAAATCAGCGATATGGATATAATTTTTTTTAACAAATTAATGGTAAAGAGCCGAAAAAAAGTCCCTATTTAATGGTTGATAAATAACGAATTTTTCAATCTAAGTACATTAGATTGAAATGAAGGATAAAAACTTAGTATGAATTAGTTATGAAAACCTCCAAGACCTTTAAAAATCTTGGAGGTTTGTAGTCTTGAAGTATTTCACCGAATACCAAACGGAATATTTACCTTTAATGTGATATTTCTGCCCGGGCTTAGGGCATATCCTTTGTAGGTATCCAGAAAATCACGGTAGGCGGTATTGAACAGATTTTTTCCAGACAGCTGAAAAGATATCGGTCGACTCCACAGTGGCAGATCAAAGCCTACCGAAGCATTCAGGGGGGGGTAGCATCGGTTGAGGCAACACAAAAATCATTGGATTGCTTTGAGGATGGGAAGACTAGCGCCGCCATTCGAGAAATCGCCGGTATTAACCAGAAATATGTAGTTGCGGATGTAATTGCGGTGGCCCGTAATTTTTGCTGTAATTTTGGAGGAGCGCCACCTCAGCGACAGATCCGTATTCATTGCGTGCTCGGGCTTCAGGTATGGATTGCCCACCTGGAATGCATCGATTCTTCGCCGATATTAACGGCTAAAGCAAAATTATCCGTAAAACTATGCGTACCTTCCAGCGATCCGCTAAAGTCGATATACGACTGTGCCAGCACCTTATCGGTTTCCCCGGCATTATAATCGGGCAGTTTCAACTGCTGATTGGGTTCTGCCTTTTGTTTGCGGGCATCCATCCGCAATCCTACCGACAGCGTGAACTTGTTGAGCTCGACTTTTTCAAAGACGTAGGTGGCAAAATTGTTGATACCCGCCGAGGGGACCAGTGCTTCTTGTCCGCGCGTATGTTGATCTTCGTGCAGGTATTTGGCTCCCAGCGTCCCCCTTAAACGGACCAACCGCCGGATGCTGCAGCTCCAGGTGCGAAGTGTAACTGTCAATCAGCAGATCCAGAAAGGCGTAGCCTTTGTCAGGGAGATCACTTCGCGGCGTGGCATTGGTCCCGCCTGCATTGGACTGCCGCAGGTTATTATTATAAGTGATATTGGGCTTAAGGATAAAGTGATTCCCCAGGTGCAATTTAGCTTCTGCCTGCCATGTATTGTTTACAAGATTTGGAATCCCTGATGAATATTCAAAAATCTATCCCCAGACTGATATAGTGTATGGGTTTTTTTCCAAAACCCTTACGGTAATAGGGCCATCCCACATCATATCGGAGAGGAAGTCCAAGTATAATCGTCCGCAGCCCAAAACCGGCACCGATTAATACATCTCCATTCAGTGCTTCAAACGTTGATGCCGATGTGCCCGTTGGAGGCGGACCGCTACCGATCTCCCCATCTGCGGTTATATAATAGTCTTTGGGTTTGCCAACTTTAAAATTGAGTTCCTTTTCATTTAAAATTTCACTCCGGATATTACCGTATTGCTCTTGATATTCAATGGGAATATCGATCCCCCACGCCATACCGGCATCAATAAAAGCGATGCCGGTCATATTATAAAGTGGCAAAAATGGAATAGGACCGGGCAAAATAGCAGCAAAAAGCGGGAATCGGAATTCGGCATTCAGCAATGTAAACTTGTCTCCGTATATTGAATTGTATTCATAGCCTCGAAGCGGTAAAGCCGGCATTGTAAAGAATAGATCCGATAATTTATCAAAGGGAATGGAATATCCCGACCAGCGGTAATTGATCCATCCCAGCATTCCCCCCAGAAAGTAGGTTTGAGAATCGCGTCCAAAAGAGGCTGCTGCAGATCCTCTGATGGCAAAAGAATAGCCATAGCCCATATTAAAATACTTGCGAAAGTCCCCCAGCACAGAGAAAAACCCCAAAGTGCCGGGTGTTAAAGGGGGACTGCCGGATAATCCCAAAGCATAGCGAGAACCACCGACCGGAGTAATATATCCTGACAGAGTTTTATCTGCCGTGTACACGATTTGGGGATACAGAAACTCCGAGTGTTCATTGTCAAGAATATTTAATCCCGCAATGGTATAATCGCGAGCGATCGAGATACCCGATAACCCCATATCGACCCTTCGAAACTTATCGATTGGATACTGTGCAGTAGCTGATAAAGCCGAAGTGCGGAACCGGTAGAGCTGTCCGCTGAATGTTTGATAACTGGTAGCCGAGTGTGAGAAGTTAAATGACCAGTTCATCCGTTGCTTGTAATTCCCGTAAGATAGAAAGTAATTACTGGTATGAAGATCCAGGGCCAGATCAGTGGCAAAAACAAACTGGTGATCCCCCAATAAATCACTGAGCACAATCTGGAAAATGCCGTATGAATCATAATAAAAAGTTGAAAGTGTACCCTGTGCATAAACCACGTCAGTGGTAAATTTAAGCCTGTACTTATTAGGACGATATCGACCATCTTCAGTCATATTGTTTTCAGGTGTGAATACGCTGGATCCGAGATTCTCGGTCGTATCTGCTGTGATTTTGCTGTCAAAAACGTAATGGCGAAAATCAACAGTCTTGGAGGTATCGGTACGTGTCATACCCTGCGCAACCGTATCTTGATTTTGAATCTTTTGCCTTTGATCCGTCGTAACAACCAGATCTTCGGGAATAGGGCGAGTTTGCGTTGCAATCATTTGGCGAACGTAAAGGGTAGCAGGCACACGCAGCGTTATTGGTTCGCGAAGCCGGCGACGAGCCCATTCATTCAATGAGAGTTCCCTATCTTTTAATCGCTCGAAGGGAGACAAGATTAGGAAAATACCCAGGCTTCCTTTATCAGCTGCGTTAACCGCCAATCGACTACCGTCGGCATTGATCGACATCTGCATGACGCCCGATTGCAGGTTGGTCAATGGAGCTACTGTTCTATCATTGAGATCCATTCGATAAATATTCGGAATACCGTTTTGATCGGATATGAAAAGGAGTTGTCCGGTTCGTGTGGTGGCCGGCTGCTTTTCTGACCAGTTGGGCGTCTTGGTCAAACGTTCGGCGCGTGTATTTCCGGGCGTAACCCGGTAAATATCTGTTGAATATAAATCATTGCTCAACAACAGCTTGTAATTTTCTTTATAAGTATTGAGCTCTACCTTATCACCGCGTGAAGATACAAAATACACTGATCTGGAATCACTGCTCCAGGTCGGCTCATAATCAGAAATGACATCATTGGTCAGATTTGTGAATTCCCGGGTGTCTAATTTATAGATAAAAATATCCTGGTAGGGCCCAATATTGCCATCAAATGCAATTTTTTTACCATCCGGAGACCATGAAACCGAGCCTATCGCATCGAGTCTTGGAAATTTTAGCTTCCGAATAGTTCCATTCTGATAGTCGACAATAGCTAAATCATCCGATCCCATGGATTTTGCCGAAAGTAAAAGCTTGGTACCGTCCGGCGACCAACTAAGGTTAGGATTTAGAATATTCAACTCCTCAAAATTGATGTTGTCGCTTCCTTTAATAAGCGTCTTTAGTTTTTTCCCGGTTATTGCGCTAACAGCTACTACATCAAAATAACCGCGAGCATTAGTTATCATAGCGATTTTATCGCCCTGCGGTGAAATGGCGGGACTCGTATTATATGTATATCGTCCGGTCCAATCGGTAAGGTGAGTTGCAAAATCACGGATATCTTCTCGCTCAGTCACTTCCGGAAGGTATCGCTTACGGTAAAAATCTTTCCACCGGTTATTGAGATCGTTAATGGATAGCCCAAGAGCTTCCCGGAACCCGGTTTCCACATTGCGGCGTAATTTAATTACCTGTAAAATCTCTCCTATTTTTCGGCGACCGTATACTTCAACGATATAATTCCAAACCGATTGGCCGCCTCGATAGGCGAAATATCCTCCAAGTTGCTGGATATTCGGAAGGTAATTATTAATAACGGCGTCGCGGATCCACATATCGGTATTGGTATCCCACCCCAGCGATTCATATTCCGAAAGGCCCTCATCAAACCAGTTTGGAAAGATAAGCTGTAGATTACTGCTGATGATGGATTGCAGGTTCCCGCCGTAAAACATGTCGTTAAATACGGCGTGTATCAGTTCATGGTGGAGTGTACTTCTGAATTCAGTATAATTGCCGGAGAATGGCATCGTAATGCGATTTTTATATAAATCTGTCACTCCTCCAATCCCTTCGGCATCTTCAGGCAAAGCAACGACATTTGTCTGCGAGAAATCGTTATGGGAATCATAGATGATAACCCGTATGCGACTAACGATCTGGTATTGAAAATCTTCTTGTAATTGTTTGAGTGCTGATTCTAAAGCATGAGCTGAAAAATCGGCCAGTTCATAATTAGATGATTTGTAATAATAAATGTCGAAATGTTGTGATTGGATATATTTCCAATCCAACCGGTTATACTGGACCCGATTTTTGCCGAAATTGAAATACTGGGCTTTACCGATCTGTACGACAAAAAGAAATGGAATCAAAAAAACCAATCCTTTTAAAAAACGAGAAAATATCGTTGAGCTGCACATTAAGAATCCTCTCCTCCGAATATTTGAGTACTTGTTTAAGTATATGCTATTAGCGCATGAAGTTAAGAAAGAGAAAGGCCAAATAGTCTGTGGGATTTTACCTGAACTATAGAGTAGATACGTATTAATTTTAGCACCGCTATTTGTATGACTGTTTTATGGCTAACCCTAAATAGAAAAGGGATTTGTCATTCATGCGTACTAAATACGTCATCTCAGTTTATTTATATCCTGTTACAAGTGACTATTGATCTTATGGTATATTAAGGTGATTGTTGGATCAATGATTTTTTACAGTATTTGATCTACCTTAAACGAATCCGGCGATAAATGAATAATAAGATACCTGGCTAATGAGTAAATATGATTTTGATGCCATTGTTATAGGGGGAGGGGCTGCAGGGCTCACGGCCTCCGGAATGGCTGCCAATTTGGGAGCAAAAACGATGCTGATTGAGAGTGACCGATTGGGAGGCGACTGCACGTGGACCGGTTGTGTGCCCAGCAAGATACTGCTTAAAGCAGGGAAGGTGGCTCGGCAAATCAGAGAGGCCGGTAAATATGGGTTGACAAACCAAGAGCCGGGAATCAATTTTAAAAAGGTCATTGAACATTTACACCAACGGAGAAAGGAAATTTATAACGAAGCTGATCGTCCGGAGATTTATGAAGAGATGGGCATAGAGGTTGTATCGGGCACTGCCTGTTTTATCGACACTCATGAAATTGAAATCAAAGTTAAAGAAAAAAATAATCGAAGAGTATCTTCCCGCTATTTCTTTATCTGTGCCGGATCCAGTCCCTATGTGCCGGCTATCGAAGGTATTGACGATGTTCCTTATCTGACCAGTGGATCATTGTTTGAGATCGAGGATTTGCCCGATGAGCTGATAATTATTGGGGCAGGACCCGTTGGCACAGAAATGGCCCAGGCTTTTGGAAGGTTGGGATCTGACGTCACGGTTATAGATATGGCGGAACGGATTTTACTAAAAGACGATGCTGAGCTGGCCGGGATGCTTCAATCGGTATTGAAAAAAGAAGGAATTCAATATGTATTAAATGCTGATATAAAAAGCATACAGCAAAAGG
>DATFLI010000279.1:0-14415 GCA_035267805.1 Balneolaceae bacterium
CGGAAACAGAGCTCAAAAGCCGTAAAGAAGCTTTTGAAGATGCTATTAGTGCCACCAAAGCGGCTATAGAAGAGGGTATAGTTCCGGGTGCCGGAATGGCTTTGCTTAGGACGATCGATGCCATTGAACAAGAAGCGAAACATGCTGAAAGCGACGAAAAGACCGGAATTTTGATTCTTCGTCGAGCCTTGGAAGCTCCGGCCCGTCAAATTGCCGAAAATTCAGGAGCAGATGGCGGAGTTATCGTAGAGAAAATGATTGCAGGAAATGGAGATACTGGGTTTGATGCTTCACAGAATCAATTTGTTGATCTATACAAAGCGGGGATCATTGACCCCACAAAAGTCGTCCGGGTAGCTCTTGAAAATGCAGTTTCTGTGGCCGGAACGTTATTGCTCACGGAAGCTACCATTACCGAATTGGAGGAGAAACCGAATCGTTTTAATGAAGACGGGGAAAGAACATTGGAAGATGAGATTGAATAAAAATAAGAAGCTATAAAAATAAACTAACTTTTACTGCCCACCTCGTGTTTTCTAATGGTGAGAAAAAAGATCTTTGCTTATGGGATCTTTGAAGAAGAAGTCTCTGGCAAAATACTTGATAAAATAGACGGATTTTATCAAGATTCGGAAGAATCGGTTGAGTAAACTTCATATATTTGACACCACGGAAAAAGGAGGCGGTAATTTACGTATTCAGCCGACAGCAGTACCGATTGGCCGCTTCCAAAGGAATAATTAGCATCTATAGTAAGAAACGGTTTATATGTATTATATTTCAGTTTATATCCATATCCTTTCCGCTATTTTCTGGATAGGAGGTATGATGTTCACAGTGGCAGTTTTAGTACCAGTTTCAAGAGACAAATTACTAGTGCAAAAGCGGGGGCGCTTTTTTAGGATTATTGGTGAAAAGTTCAGCAAGATTTCATGGATCCTTTTTTTGGTTCTTATAATAACAGGTATAACCAACCTTATAGGTAGAGGCGTGCCACTGAGAAGTTTATTAAATGCTTCATTCTGGCATAGCAACTTTGGATCAAGGTTATTCATAAAGCTTAATCTGTTTGCTGGGGTTCTGATATTAAGTGGGGTACACGATTTTTATGCTGGACCAAAGGCGGCTGAACTGATAGATAAAGAACCGGAATCCCCTAGGGCAAAACGAATGAGGAAAGTTTCCTCTTGGATTGGACGAATAAATTTTATGTTGGGATTGGCAATTCTGTACTATGCTATTCGTCTAACTCGAGGATAGCTAATTGAACAATATTTCCGAAGATGTATGAGATTATTTGAAGCTCCAGATTACTTAATAGCACAAGGCGAAAACCTTTCTTCACTTTCATAACATTCTCAAACGCATGCCATTGAGAATAACAATCATAACCGAAAGCTCATGAATGAGCATCCCTGCCGCCATATGTATCGATCCCATAAAAACGCCGCCAAGCAATGCTGCAACGGTTATCAGGGCAATCACAATATTCTGGCGAATATTCCGCAACGTCATTTTAGATACCATCAGGGACTCTGGAATATTTAGCAATTTGTCCGACATCAGGGCAATGTCAGCCGTTTCTATAGCTACGTCGGTACCGGCTGCGCCCATGGCAATGCCGATATCGGCGGTTGCCAACGCCGGGGCGTCATTGATGCCGTCGCCAATCATAGCTACTTGCTTTCCTTTTTCTTTCATCCTTCTAATGAAATCATTTTTCTCTTCCGGCAGTATTCCTGCGTGAATTTCCATAATACCGGTTTCTGCAGCAACAGCTCTTGCTGTAGATTGCCTGTCCCCGGTAAGCATAGCCACCTGTTCTATACCACTGTCCTTGAGCTTTTGTACCATCTCCCGGGCTTCCGGCCGTACGGGATCGGCCAGACCGATGCCTCCAATTAACATGCCATTCCGTGCAACAAGCACCGTAGTCCTTCCCATGCCGGCCAACTGCTCCAGCTCCCCATTAAAATCTTCCGCAATGGGAACTCCCCTTCGCTTCAGAAATTTAGCATTGCCAACCAAGATCTGATTATCATCATACGAGGCCTCTATGCCCAAACCTGTATGAGATTTAAAATAATCAGCCTGGGGTAAATCCAGCGAATCAGGCATCTCAGACAAAATTGCCCCGGCTAAAGGGTGCTCAGAAGTGGACTCTGCTATTCCCGCCCAATATAATAGCTCGGTTACCTCATCAGGCCAACCCTGTCTTTCAAGATCTGAAGCAGATACCACTGATATTTCATCGTCCGACTGTTGAACCTCAGCAATACCTGCCCCAACTTTTTCCCTTTGAAGACAAATAAACTCCGTTAATTTGGGCTTCCCTAGCGTAAGCGTACCGGTCTTATCCAGCGCCACAGCTGATACTTTTCCGGCGTTCTCCAGGTACTCCCCACCCTTAATAAGAATACCTTTTTTTGCTGCATTGCCAATACCGGATATGATTGATATCGGAGTTGATATAACCAGGGCGCCGGGACAACCGATCACCAGCAGCGTGAGCGCAAGTTCAAGGTCCCGGGTAAACAGATAGGAAGCAATACTCAGCCCTACAATTCCGGGCGTATACCATTGGGCAAACTGTTCAATAAAACGCTGCGTGGGGGCTTTTTCATCCTGGGCTTCTTCTACACGCCGGATGATTTTAGCCAGCGTCGTGTCGCTTCCGGCATTCCTTGCCCGTACTCGAATGCTGCCATTTTGATTAATGGTACCGGCATACACATCAGAACCGGGCTTCTTTTCGGCAGGTATGGGCTCTCCGGTTATGGCACTTTCATCTACCGTTGTGGTACCGGATTCGACGATCCCGTCAACCGGAATTTGGGAGCCGGGTTTGATCAGTACCAGCATTCCTTCTTTAACCTCACCAGCCGGCAACTCCAGAAGCTTATTGTTCTCAACTACCAAAGCCGTGTCGGGAGCCATGCTGATGAGATCTCTCAGAGTATTCCGGGTCTTGCCCATCGTTTGTGCTTCCAGCCAGCCACCGAGCAAGAAAAGAGTCGTCACCGCTGCAGCTTCCCAATATACGCCAATGGCAATTCCCCCCGTTGCGGCAATCGTCACAAGAAGGTCAATATTGGTATGACGGTTTTTAAGACCCTGCCATGCCCGGCGGGCAATTTCGACTTCCGCAACCAGCGCTGACATAATCATAAGTGTGTTAAACAGCCCGGCTGAGTTCCCCAAAAGGTTAATCGACCAACCGGCTGTAATACATAATCCGCTGACGATTAACAGCGCTTTTTTTCTTTTTGAGGGATTGGCCAACCTGCCGAACAGCTTTTGCAAAAAGCTCATCATATTAGGATTAAAATTGAGAGATTTTTGCTTCATATCCTGACTGCCGGACGAGTTCGACCAGCTTCTCTTTGGAAATAGTCTCGGGATTGTGCTCCACCTCGATGCGTCCGGTATTGAAATGAACCTTGGCTCCGGATATGCCATTGGTCTGATTTAGATTAGACTCAATGTTATTTACGCAAGTCGGACAACTCAGGTCATTGCTTCTTAATGTGGTTTTCATGATAAGTTCCTTTTGTGTTGTTAATTTTGATTCAACCAAAAGGTAATAGGAGAGAAACGGCACTAAAATGAGCTGGATCAATTTAGTGCTAATAATGCTGAAGAAGGGTCAACCGGCGGGTTATGAAAGTGATTAAGATTCGGCCGAAATCTGCAATAATACCGGTTTTTCTTTTATCGCTATCCACTGGCGGCCGGATGTTATAAGATCATTTTCCTGGAACTGGCTCATAATCCTGCTGGCTGTTTCGGCAGAGGTTCCGACCATATCCGCCAGGTCTTTTCTGGAAAGGGGAAGTTGAATCAAGAGGCCTCGGGAAGTCTCTTCCCCAAATTTATTGGCAAGAGTAACGAGCGCATGGGCAATTCGTTTTTTTACCGGTAATGTAGACAGATGTTGAATGCGTTGTCTTGACTGATTCAGCCGGTCAGTAGTGATATCCAGGACCCCCATCGCAACGGAAGAATACATATCCATGATCTTCCGGAAATCATTCAGTCGGATTGAAAGAATACAAGCCTTAGTCTGCGTTTGGGCGGTTTCGTTATATACATCCCCACTCTTAGCCCCGGGATTGCCGAAGAATTCGCCGGCCTTAAGCATATCCAGCAACACTCCATCCCCTTCCGTAGTATGATATACCAGTTTTACGTTTCCGGCCACTACGACTCGTAACATCGTAGTCGCTCCGCCCTGGCGATAAATCGTTTCTTCGCTGGGGTAATGGGTTGCCGTAAACTTATTGTTAACTTGTCGCAACTGCTCTTCGGATAATTGCTGAAAAAAGGGAACCATTCCCAGCTTCTGCAAGCGCAGATTCACCGTACATTGATGTCCCTCTATCGATGGGCTGGTAAGCGGGGTTTCTCTTTTAGTGGACATGTTCTCTGGCTTATGAGTTCAAAATTCCTGCTTTTGGGGAAGTAACAAATCTTCCAGGAAAAAAGCCGATAATTCTGAACGCCCGGAAAGTCCCGACTTCGTGTAAATCGCGTTTGTTTGGGTTCTAACAGTTTGTACGCTGGTATTTCGAACGTTTGCAATTTCCTTGTTGCTAAGACCTTTCAACAACAAAAAAGAGACTTCCTTTTCGGCATCGGTCAAATCCCAACGATCCAGCTGGTTTTCGATTTCTACGCTTAGCCCCTTTACATATTTTTCAGAAACCTGTTTCCATTTTTGGGCTTCTTCCTGGAGCTCGTTTGAAAACTCTTGTTCCCTCGTTAGTGAATGTTGCAATTTGAAACGCCCTCTGATCAGATAGAAAATACCCACTAATGCTATCAGTGCTACGATGGTCTCAATGGATATATGCCAGCCGGCCACTCCCTCAAAGTAGTCGTTATAAATATCTATAGACGTTAATACAGCGATTGCAAGAAGGACAGCCGCAATAATCCAGCGTTCATGCCTGTTCATTCCTCTATAATTTAGTCGTCATCATCTGCTTCTTCATGGCTTTCTGCTTTATAAGTGTGTCCCGATTCATGTTCCTCTTCACCCAGTGTCAGCTTTTGACCGAATAAGTCAAGCGTTTGGGACGGCCGATCATAGTTTGTGTATAGGTAACTGGTCCATCCTAATGTAAGTAGTAAAAATAATATTCCTGCGGCCCGTTTGCTACTTGGAATTCCCGTTTTCTGGAGTAATGATTTCTTTTTGCCATCTAACATGCTTGACCACAATGAATCGGCATGTTTAATCTGGTGAAAAATAATTCCCACAACATGGGCAATCACCGTAATTAAAAATATATTGGCCAGCAGTTCATGGGTTTCTTTAAGGAAATCACTCTCCCCGCCACCGGTCATCAAAATTCCTGTGGTAGCCAATCCGATGGCACAGCCAAACATGATAACAGCCGCATAGCTGGAGGCCGGATTATGGCCGAGATATCGTTTCGTTTTGGAGACCACCGCACCCTTCAGATATTGCAATAATTCAACAGGATTCAATTTAAAGGATGAAAAACGTGCATAGGTTGTCCCTATCAATCCCCAAACCAACCTTAGGACGAGTAAAAACCCGATGGTCAGTCCCGCCAGCATATGGAGGGAGAAAAGCGGGTTTTCATCGTCTACTGTTTGAACGATAAGATACGCTCCCAAAAAAAGGATAGCGAATAACCAGTGGAAAATACGGGTCGGCCAATCATAAACCGTAGTCTTGGAATGCTCTTTCATAACTTGCTCCATTAGTTGATGGTTAACAACCTTAATCTTTGGAAAAGTTGTTAACTATGCATCAATCAAATGAGGTATGAAAGAAGCCCAATCATCCATTTTAACCGAAACCTACATTTCTGTGTGCACTTGAATTAGCAATTAGGTCATTTGGATGTTTTTGTGATTTTTACAATCCATTCCTCAGGCATAGCCAAAAGGTATTCCCAATCAAAGGGCTCATTGCCTTCCGCTTCCATCTGGTAGTATAACGGTTTGGGGTCGTGGTCATTCGTAAACACGAAGGCTTGTCCCGGCTCCAAATCATCAAAAGCATTAAACACCATTTCGTGACGTTTAGCCGGCGGGTAAGGGCGCACATCAAAAGTATTTATTACCGTTATGTCATCGGCGGCAATGCCATCGCTCACTTCTTTCTTCGTTATATGCACAACATATTCGCCTTGCTCTTTCTTTTTGTAATCCCAAGTGTATTCGCCTCCAAACTTTTTGCTAAAGATATCCCGTATCTCCTCTGGATTATCTTCGGCAATGACTTCCATGGTGTCGCCCTTTAGCATCATGCCATAACGATGAAAAACTGCATACTTCCAGTCTTTTTCTTCGGTCTTACGTAAGTCCATCAGCGTAGATATTCCATCGAATTCCCGGCCTTTAGAGGCTTCGGTTCGTGTTACTCTCACTTTCCATTCTTGACCTCCGCGTTGCAGATAATCCCAGCCAACGACGTTGCCGTAAATCGACCTGAACTCGTAATACAGAGGTTTGGGATCATGATCATTGATGAAGATAAAGCTCTCATTAACCGGCAGATCTTTAAAAAGCTTCAACAGTTTCTCGTGTCGTTTGATGGGAATAAGATTACGTACATCCAATTCCTGGATTGTGTTAATTGTATTGCTCATAGTTCTACTCTAAGTATTAAGACTATTAAATCGTGTTATTAATCAATTTTTCTGTTGCCAACATTGAGTAGGAAAACGTAGTGCTGAAAATGTATCATTAATGCACTATTGCTTCGCTACATTCTATTTGGACTTTAAAAGTCAGTTTCTCTTCGGTTGAGTTTACATTCGGTGAGTTTAGATCCTTAACTGTGTAGAGGTAATCCTCACCATTATATTCGTCAATTGATCTTTTTATCAGGTGTTCTAACTGATTTTCAGAAAGATTCTTTAGTTTGCTGCACATAATATGTTATGGTTTTTTCATTGAGATTATTTCGTACTCTTTTTATTTGACAAGCTCAGGTTTATAGCTACCGGGAATATTCCGAAAGCTAATCGCCAATCGGTTCCAGCTGTTGATGACAATGATCGCCATGGTAAGGGTGGTCAAGTCAACCTCGGCAAGGTGTAAGCGAACGGACTTATACAGCTTATCTGAGACACTATTTTCTGAAATCCTGGTAAGTGCCTCGGTCCACCGTAAGGCCGCACGTTCTTTTTCGGTATAAAAGGGCGATTCCTCCCATGCGCTAAGAGCGTATAATCGCTGTTCGGTTTCACCAGCCTGTCGTGCATCTTTGGTATGCATATCAATACAATATGCACAGCCGTTTATTTGAGATGCCCGCAACTTTACCAATTCGATCAGCGATGATTCCAGTTTTGAATCGGCGACATATTTTTCAAGTTCATATAATCCTTTTAATGATTTTGGGGCGATCTCTTTATAGTCAATTCGCTGTTCCATAAAATTTTTGGTTTACAAATCTTCGGTTTTGTCCATCTCATCAATCGCCAGGGCAGCATGAGCATAGGCTGCACCGGCTCGCATCTCTGAGGCTACCCAGATTGCTTCCATAATTTCTTCGTTAGTGGCACCTTTTATCTTGGCTTGTTTGGTATGTCCTTTGATGCAATAGGGGCACTGTGTAATATGAGCCGAAGCTACAGCAATCAACTGTTTTGTTTTTTCATCGAGGGTCCCTTCTTTAAAAACAGCTTTACTAAAATCACGAAATGCTTCCACCTGATCGGGAGCCAATTCAGCTCGCTTTTGGGACATGGTAGGTGTAGCAGGAGGATATATATCTCGATTGTTGGTACTCATAATTTTCTTAAGCTTAATTTTTAGATTAAGGAATGGAGCCCACTTAAGTGGACTCCATCTGAAAATAATTTAATCCTTGTATGTTAGGACGCGCCCCCAAAGACTTTTAGTACCCCAGATTCCACGGCGCAATGTTTCGAGCTGAACGATTTGACTGTGATCGACAAAGACATTTACCTCCGGTCCGTAGTTCTTGATATACCATGCAAACACCTCGGGATCTGCCGCCTCAAACATCAGCTTTTCGAGGCCAATCTCGTTAATGAATTCTGCGGGTACGTCCGTTCTCCAGGGATCAGCATTCTCGGTAATCCCTTCCGACTCAATCTGAATCATATAAGCACCGGCCTCGACAAAGCGTTTGGTTTGTTTGATGGCATAGCCCGTATCAAGAGTACCTTCTGATTCCAGCTCTCCCCTGGCTGTGTCGCCACCGGCTCCAAATTGGATGCCGATTTCGGGCTTGGCTTTTAACCCGGCTTTCTGGACTTTTTCGATCAACCGCAGCCAGTCGTCGGTAGGAAGAGTTATAAATCCGGCAGAAAGCTCAATAATATCAAATCCATAATCTTTACAAGTTTCAATATATTTGCTCACGGCCTCTTTACCCTGGGTTAGAACATATTCCATGAAACCGCCGGTTGACACCAAAGCATCATAATCGTGGGCAATATCAATAAGCTCAGTTACTGCTTTTCGGGGCATAAGTGAGAAGGATCCGCCGGAGAATTTCAACGAATCAACGTGTTCACCCATCGTTTCCATAATATCCTGTAGGTACCTTTTTCCCATTACAGCATAGTAAGGACCACGAATTTCAGTTACGCCCGTAGTTCGGGGCTTTGATTCTCGTTCATTTTTGTTTAGGAAATCGAATGTCTTTTCGTCACTCATGATAACTTCCTTTAATTGTTCATTGTGGGATTGTAGTTAGTGAGGTGGGCTCAACATTTTTCAGTAGGCTCATTAACTCATTTACTTTATGATTTTCAAAATTTTTGATGTGATCTACTATTTGTTCTCGAAGTTCCCGTGAGGTATAAGGTTCTGCCAATCTTTCGAATTTTTGGATAACGGTATCCCAGCCCATAGGACGGGTATGAAAGCCTTCATAATCACTTTTTTCTATCTCGTGCGATTGCCCATGTTTGAGAAAGACGGTTAGTTTAGTGGGCATTTCATCAGGAAATCGGTCACTGAATTCTTGTTTGGGAGATACTTCCACCTTTTGCAACAGCGATTGAATATCTTCGGCCTCTATTCGCTTTTGTTGATACTGCTCGGGCATCACTTGTCCATCCAACAGTGCGGCTGATACCATATACTGCAAGCTATGGTCAGCTTCCTCTTTAGTTCGAACGATCGTTTTATCGCCTTCCTCACCGCCGCCAATAATATGATAGGCGACATCAAAGATTTCGATTTCTATCTTTTCTACTTCATCCGCCGTAAAGCCGTGCTTATGCTTAAGCTCAATCATTCCTTCAATTGAGGATTGGGAATGAATCTCAGCATTATATTTCTTGGTTATGGTATCAGTTACCCGCTCAAGGTCTTCTTGTAGCCAATCAATAGAAAATTGACCGGCGATGGATTCCATAAAACCTTTATTTCCTTCAAATACGGCGGGAGGACCGGTGATACCGTATTTTGCCAGTAGAGCGGCATGAGTTCCTCCAAAAGCAGTATGGGGGTAGGCCAGACCTTTCCAGTTTGAAAGGGATCCTGTTCGGGTAACCCGCAGGGCATTCAGAGCAGTACCTGCAATGGCAATGGCGTTAGCTGTTTGTTCTTCATTCATTCCGAATGCTTTGGAAACACCAGCAGCTACAGCGTATGATCCTTGGGTAGTATGATCAAATCCCTTGTCGCGAACCGGGGCCTCGTCGCTAAGTCGGCACTGAACTTGATAGGCAACAGCCAATGCTGTTAAAAAATCTTCACCACTCAAATCAGTTGTTTCGCCAGCCGCCAGAATTGAACCGATATTATCGCTTGGGTGGCAAGTCTCTCCCTTGGCCAGGTAGCTATCATTAAAATCGAGGTATCGTACTAGTCCGCTATTATAAAGAGCTGCACGCTCAGGGGTTGTTTTCCCTCCCCCTATTAAAGTGCATAATTGGGACCCTCCCAAATAATCGGTAATCATTTCCCGAATGGCCTGCACGGGTGCCCCTTCAATGGCACCAATGGCAGTTCCCAGGGAATCTAAGAGTCTTATTTTGAGCTGTTTTACAGCTTCTTCCGATAAATTATCATAATTTGCGTCGGCTACGAATTTGGCTAAATCGTGGACTATCATTGTTCTCGCCTTTCATTGTTTTACAAAAATGTTAGGTATGTTATACAGTAAAATTTATGCATCCGTCGGAATATTATAGGTGCAAGAGAAATCACCTTCAGCGATATAACTGGACCGTTCGACCTTGTCATTAAATAGTTTTTTATAAAACATAGCCTCAAGCTTACAGGGGAGCCTGGTCTCCTTTACTACTTCGCTGAAGGGACAATTGCATTCTTTAATTGTGAGACTCTGACTTTCTTTGTCTATATCGAATTCAGGCATGAATCCTTCCTCTTCTAACATGTGTTTCAGGGCATCAATCCTTTTTCCAAAGTCTGTTGTTGAAGATTGATCCATGCGGCGTTGGGCTTTTTCAATTCGTTCCTCCCAAAAAGCTTGGAAAAACTCTTGGATTGTGTCCTCATCCCCTTTTGATTTCAGGTAATTAAGCAACTCTCTGATCAGAGCTGATTCGTAAGAGGGAAAAAGATTGTTACCCTTTTGGGTCATTTGATATTCCAGACTGGGTCGACCTGGTCCTGATCGCACATAGTCTCGTTGAATATATCCGTCCCGTTCCAGTTGCATAAAATGCTCGCGAAGTGTGGTCTTAGCCAGTTCAGTGTACTCCACAGCCTCATCGATAGAGATTGTTCCTTTCCGTTTTATGAGGTCAAGCAGTTGTTTTTTTGAGCCTGTATACATAATTAAATGAATTAAATATGAACGGTAGGGTTACACCATTTCCAATTTTCGTTTTATCAATGGGATGACGTTTTTACGTTCTATTTCTACTTGTTTTCTCAACGAAGAAAATAGGGTTTTGATATTGTTGTTAAGAATGCGAAGCGTAGAACAAGCGCCATCAGGAGATTCTAATCCTTTTCCTTTCTTCTCTATAGCATTAATTAATTTTAAAATTTCGCTTTGGTCTTCTTCGATAATTTCAATCCCATTACTGATTTTTTTTATCGTTCCGTGTAATGCTTTATTCTTTGAATCCTTTAACCTGTTAAGAAGAGGGAATAATTTATATTGCTGGAAATTGAAGTAGTAGTTTAACTTATCTTCCAAATATTTTAGATGCCAATGCATATTTTTAAGCCACTCATATTGGTTGCCGTGAATTTTGTGCACTCGCGTGAAATCATTGCTAATCTCTTCCAGTAACTCATGATTTTTTATTAAGAAATTATCTTGTACATAGTAGCACCATTGACTTAGGTCATTTCCAAAATCAGGCAACTCTCCCTTATTAGAACTTTGAATACTATTATCCTGACAATTCTTCTTCAGCCATTTCAGAACTTCCACTTCACTCCATTTCTTTTGCTGGCATACCGATCGTAATGTCTCGGATTTATGGTTTTCCGGTGATAAGCCAATAGAAAGAAGCAATGTTTCCACGCTTTTTTCCGCACTTATGATTTGATGAATCGTGGCGTCAGGGGTAAGCTTTTTAAGCGGCTGAATATTATTCATGGTTTTTATGTCTTTCTGTTTTATTCGCTCAACCGCTACCAAGATAGTCATTCAAAACAATTAAATCAATAAAAACGGTAATAACCGATTTTATAGTTGAAATTAATTCTGCCTACTCATACCTTTGGATTGAAATAAAAAAACAACCAACGATCACTGTTATGGCATATGTAGTAACAGACCCTTGTATTCAATGCAAACACACGAATTGTGCTGCTGTTTGTCCGGTAGATGCCTTTCGCGAGGGGCCCAACTTTCTGGTGATTGATCCTTTTGAGTGTATTGATTGTGATGCGTGTGTAGCTGAATGCCCCGAAGAGGCCATTTATCCTGATGATGAAGTGCCTATGGAGTGGGTGGATTATATCGAGTTAAACGAACGGCTTTCCGACGAATGGACCGATCATGTAATCAACCAGGCAAAAGAACCCCTGCCTGAGGTAGATGCCTGGAGCGGCCGCGAAAACAAACGGGAGCACCTGATCGAAGGCTGGGATGAAGTAAAAGCTATTAAGTAGTCATTTATTATATGGATTTCATACAACCGGTAAACAAACCCCTAAGACAATGCCTGATACTGTAAGTGAGCTTGACGCCCGCAAGATTCCCCATCAACAACGACATGAGACAATCTTTAGAACCTATGATAATCTAAAGGTTGGGGAATCATTTATTCTTATTAATGATCACGATCCAAAGCCGCTTCGCTATCAAATGGCAGCGGTACTGCAAGGAGATAAATTTAGTTGGGAGTATCTGGAAGAGGGGCCCAATGTTTGGAAAGTTCAAATAGGGAAAAATTCATAACAGGAAATCACAGATGCTGTAATGGTCCAACGTACTGAAGCTATACAGAATTATAATCTCTCTGCTTATGCCGAAAATTAAAGAGATCGAACGTGCGCCAAACCCCAATGGCATGCAATTTTTCCTGGACATCAAACTTACAGATGGGAAAAAGTACCTATATAATAGTGTTGAAGAAGCCCGGGACAATGATGTGGTTGCTTCGATTTTAGCCATCAAGCATATAACCAATGTTGAAGTTTGGGAGCAGTCGATCATTGTTATTCAAGATGGAAAAGTCGATTGGGCACCCATTTTGGGGCAGGTTGCCCCCTTTATTCGTGAAGCACAACCCATTGACAAGACAGCACTAGGCCTGGACTCGTCATTGGAAACTACTAAGGTACCAACCGTCAACCGCAACGCTATCGTTCGAGAGCTTCGCACTGTAATAGACCCGGAACTCGGGATCAATATTGTAGATCTCGGCTTGGTGTATAACATCATTCAGAATGATAATAAAGTGACGGTAGAATTTACTGCTACGACCCCGGGGTGCCCTATGCGACGATACTTACAACAGCATATAGAGGGTGCACTTGAAAGATTGGACATTACGAACTACGAGGTGAAATTAGTATGGGAACCCACCTGGTCAATTGACATGATGAATCCCGAGGTGGACCTTTTTTCTTCCCAGAAATCGCAACGCTGGATTTTGTAGTCACCAATTTAGGTATGAAAGCGCGAAAAATATCAACATATATACTAGTGAGTCTTCTATTTTTGGCTGGAATAGGCTTGTTGGCCGGACTTTATACAGGTATTGCAAGGCTGGGGCTACCAATAGGCGATTACCAGTTTATATCTCCCCTTTGGCATGGTCCCCTAATGATAAATGGGTTCCTCGGTACACTCATTAGCCTGGAACGGGCTGCGGCACTGGAGAAACCATGGGCATTTGGTGCCCCGGTCACCTTTGCGGTCGCATCTTTATTATTACTATTCGGTTATCCTATTATCTCAAAGCCTCTGTTCATAGTCGGCTCGCTCTTTCTGCTTATGATTATGATCTTTTTATATCGATTGCAGGCAGAAACCTACCATTTGATAATGATATTGGGAGCCGCTTGTTTGGCGCTTGGTAATATTATGCTTCTAACAGGCGATCCCATTTTTAACCTGGTAGCTTGGTGGGCGGGATTCTTGTTACTGACGATTTTTGCTGAGCGTCTGGAGCTAAACCGCATTATGCGGCCGCCTGAAAGAGCTCGTCATCTCTTTTTAGGCCTTGCTTTACTTTGGATAACAGGGGTGGCTCTTATCTATTTGGATCGCAAAATCGGCTGGGCTGTAGCTTCGGCAGCACTTATTGTACAAGCCCTTTGGCTTTTCAGATATGATGTGGCTCGCCGTACGATTAAAGGAGAAGGTTGGACTCGTTACAGCGCCTTTAGCCTGCTGGCCGGGTACGTATGGCTTGTTGGAGCAGGGCTCTTTGGTTTTTGGCATGGGTTGCCTTATGCCGGCTTGTCATACGACGCACAACTTCACATGATATTTGTTGGTTTTGTATTCAGTATGATATTTGCTCATGCCCCTGTTATCATTCCCTCACTTTCCGGTCGGGCAATACCATATCACCCATTTTTTTATGTGCCGCTACTACTGTTACATGGATTCCTCTTGGTTCGGATCATTGGGGATATGGCGCAACTACAAGCTATCCGTCAAATCGGGGGATATGGAAACGTACTGGCTATACTGTTATTCCTGGGTAGTATCGTATATGGAATTCGTAAACAAGCACTAGCCGGCAAGGTGAACGTTTGATAAATATGGATTCTATTTTAACAAAACCAATCAAACATGCGATAGCTGGAAACAAGAAGCAAATGATACACTTGTTGAAGGATACAGTTGAAAGATTAAATATGTCAATAGGTAGCAGTAGCAGAAGGTGGGGGCTGATTAGTTTCCACAAACGTTACAATTGGTTGTTTTATGCTTATTTGGTAAGCAAAGATAGTAACACTGTCCGGACAACGATTGCTCCAGGCTTAACGCAATTTGAAGCCCCCGAAAAC
>DATFLI010000280.1:0-4701 GCA_035267805.1 Balneolaceae bacterium
CCCCGCTATGCGGGATTCCACAGGGCAAGGAAATGGGCCAGAAAAAGGCACTGGTGCAGATTCGTGACTTTTTTAGAGGCGCTCGTTCAAACGAGCGTTGAGCCGGACCTTTCCATGGGACCCAACAGAAGCAATCGTTCACCAACGGCCGGGAACCGTACTCTGCTAAAAGCCCATCTTTACAGCAAAAAACCTAGCACAGATTTAACGACAAAACCCGACGGCCTAAGCCGCGCAGCCTAACGACATTGCGCATAAGGTGCGCACGTAAAAATGTTGAGTTGATAAATAATGAACGGAGAGCTAAAAAGCCAAAAAAGTGGCAAGTCCTGGCGAGGTGCGTCCCCTTAATGCGCGGGTTATACCATAATTTCTAAAGTTTGGCAGGCTTTAAAGGTCCAATTTCATCCATTTCAAAATTACTTTTGTCAATTGGAACTAGAGTATATTTAGCTGTAACTGTATTGGAATCTCTATCAAATTTTGCGGTTACGAAATTGTTATCATAACTCTTTAAGACAATTGATTTCACGGGTTGGGTTAGCACAATAAATTCAGTTTTTGTCTTTGCTTTATATCCACCAGCAAAAAAAGTGATGAATGAAATAGCAAATAAAAGGATGAATAATAAAAATCTTTCTTTTCCAGCATTTTTTGCCAGTGTATCCATCATTGTATCATACTCATAATCAATCTTCTTTTGCGCTTTTAATTTTGCTAAATACCCTTTTGTTTTTCTTTGGGTGAATAAAGGCAAAATAAATTCTACGAATAATAGAGGAATTACCACAATTGATATTGCTACATAAAATGGTTTGCCTGATAATCTTGTGACGTAAGCATAACCACACATAAAAATTAATGGGGCACCAATCTTTACAATTGCAGGCCTAATTACTTCTGGCAAACCTTTATAAAGCCAAAAAAAAGGTTCTCCATATAGGTTGATTATTGCTAAAAATCCAACCAATCCAATTATTGCTATTAGCACATTGAGCAAACTAATTTCAATTAAACTAGTTGGGATATTAAAATAAGTACAATATCCAAGCTGGTATAAAAAAGCTAGCCAATATCCGACTGCTGGAACTCCAGCAATTAGTAAACCTTCTGTCAATCCAAATTTTTGTTTACTCATGAGATTAATTTATGGTATAACGGCCCCGCGCATAACCTGCACAGGGATTACTGTTGTGTAAAAAACAAGAACGTAACTTAGTAAAAAGGGGCACAATTAAAAATGATAGGTTGGATCGGCCACCAGCGTCCCATAAAAGCAACCCCGTGGGGCAGGGAAGAAAACCAACGACTGTACTGTGTCCGGTTAATGCGCCTGGTTAGGCTTGACTGATGTGACCAAGGCTAGCGAAACCTGAGGACACAGAAAGAAGCAACGATTGGGGAAGCGAAGCGCGGCGCCAGCGCCAAGACCCAGAAGGGAGACGACCAACGGCACGGGCACCGGAAAGAGTTGCTGGAAAAGCAGAACTGCGAAATGTGGAACAGGGCAGGGAAGCGAGCCAAAAAAAAGCATTGGTGCAGATTCGTAGCTTTGTAGAGCCACTTGTTCAAAGAAGCGTTGAACCAGATTTTTTCCCGAAACAAAACAGAAGCGATCGTTCAACAACGACTGGAAATTGTACTCTGCTAAAAGCCTTTGTTGCAGCAAAAACCTACCAACGCTTTAACGACAAAACCAGATGGCCTTAGCCGCGCAGCCTAACCTATAAATATAACAATTCCCCGAAGGCGTAATATGCTATGTTACGGGTTTTTAGTTTGCAGAATTAATTTATCAACATCAAGACCAATATTATTGCCGAATGTTATGTAACAGCCTGTAACATAATAGGTTGTCATAATATTCTTTGTAAGGATGGGGCGTTTTGGCGGTCTTACTATTAAATACCCAAAATCAGGAGAGAAATATTATGGCCAAATCTGCCTTGTTAAGTAAGATGCGTACCGAAATCAGGCGTCGTAATTATAGTTATCGTACGGAGCAGGCCTACACTACCTGGATTGTTCGTTTTGTCAAATTTCATAATACTCGGCATCCCGGGGATATGGGAGGAGATGAGATCGTGGAATATTTAAACTATTTGGCAGACAAAAGACAGGTGGCGGCCTCTACACAAAACCAGGCGTTATGTGCCATTTTATTCCTTTATAAACACATACTGGACCATCCCATTAACGAGGTGCTCGATTTTAGACGGGCGCAAACGCCTGAAAAACTGCCGGTAGTGCTTACGCCTGAAGAGGTACACAAAATATTGGATCATCTTTCCGGTACCACCCGGCTGATTGCAGAAATATTGTATGGTGCGGGACTCCGTATCTCGGAGTGTCTGAGATTGCGGGTAATGGATTTGGATTTCGAATATAATCAAATACAGGTGCGTTCCGGTAAGGGCCAAAAGGACCGCATTACGATTATGCCGCAGAGGGTAAAGAAGAAATTGAGGCAGCAGGTCGAGAGGGTAAAGGTGCTTCACCGGCGTGACGCTAAACGGGGTTGTGGGGATACACTGCTTCCTAAAGCATTATCAAAAAAGTATCCCAATGCCGCGGGAAAATTTAAGTGGGCTTATCTTTTTCCTTCATCTAAACTGGGCACTGATCCGCGTTCCGGGCTTGTCCATCGCCATCATGTTTCGGATACAACCGTACAGCGCAAGGTTAGTGAAGCTGTTAAGAAAAGTAGCGTTCATAAGCATGCGACCTGCCATACGCTTCGTCACAGTTTTGCTACTCACTTGCTTGAAAATGGATATGATATTCGCACGGTCCAGGAGCTGCTCGGCCATAAGAACGTCAAAACAACCATGATTTACACGCACGTCATAAAGAACAAGGGCAGTGTGATAAAAAGCCCGCTGGATGCATGATTTCAGGATCACAAATTGCCAACGGTGGTTCATTCCAATTTCAATATTCAATATTCGATATTCCCCAGCTTGGTATTACCTACCGGTCCTTATGAAATGTTTGTAATCTTCATCAGGTTATAAAAACAAATGTAGTTTAATCATAGATATTTTTACCATATGGATCTCGGACTTTCAGGCAAAACGGCACTTGTAACCGGCGGCAGTAAAGGCATTGGTTTTGGGATTGCGGAGGCACTGGCGCGGGAAGAGTGTAACCTTGCCATTTGTGCCCGCCATTCTTCAGAGCTTGAGGCCGCAGCCAAAAAGTTGCGCGAACATGCGGTTACCGTGTTGCCGGTAACCGCCGATCTTACCAGGCAACCTGATATTGATAAGTTGGTCAAAGAAGTCCGGGAGGAACTGGGCCCTGTCGACATCCTGGTAAATAATGCGGGAACTATCGGCCAAAACGGCACACTTGAAGATACTCCGCTGGATGAATGGAGATCGTTGTTTGAGCTCAACCTGTTTGCGGTTGTGTCACTTACAAAACAAATTATTCCTCAGATGAGAGAGCAGGGCCGGGGACGTATTATCAATGTTTCTTCGGAAAATGGCACGCAGCCGTATCCCGATATGATACACTACAGTGCCTCTAAAGGAGCCCTGGACAATTTCAGCAAGGCGTTGTCTAAGCAGTATGGGGATGATGGTATCCTTGTGAATACAATCAGTCCGGCCTTCATTAAAACGCCGTTGGTGAATGAAATGATGCAGCAGATGGCTGACGAACGGGGAGTGAACAAAGAAGAGGTTATTTCGAATTTTCTTGATAATAACCGACCGCATATCGAGCTGCACCGACCGGGCACGATTGAAGAAGTCGGGGCGGTAGCGGCATTCCTGGCTTCGGATAAAGCCTCCTTTGTCACCGGATCCAATTACCGCATTGACGGCGGATCTGTCGCTGCCGAATAAAAACTCTTCAATCCCCTTTGAAGAGGGCTTTAGCCGTGGGGGATGTTTTGCTCAATTCTCTCGTATATGGTGCTGAGAAGGGTCGGGATACTGTGGGAATGATTAGGAGATAACATATATTTTGAAAGGTAAGTCCTTAAAATATTTGACCATGATCAGCTGCAGTCCATACCAATTTCAGGATGATGGATCCATCCCGAATAACCCGGAACTGCCTTTATTGTACTACCCGCAGGCGCTGACAGCGCATCGCGGAAAGCCCAACGCAACTCTTGATCTGTTAGGCAGCCACGGGTGGACTAACGGATGGGTTAACGGGATCTTTTCGTATCATCACTATCACAGCAACACGCATGAAGTGTTAGCGGTAGTAAGCGGATCGGCTGATGTAAAACTGGGAGGAGAGCAGGGCACAGAATTCCATATCGAAGCAGGGGATGTCATTCTTATACCGGCCGGAGTGGGACATTGCCGTCTCGGAAGCAGCCGTGATTTTCGGGTCGTTGGGGCTTATGACGGCGGACGCAGTTATGATCTCTGTAAGGGGAATCCCGATGAACGCCCGCAAGTGCTTGAAAATATTAAAAACGTTCCCTTGCCAAACTATGATCCCGTCACCGGCAAAAAAGATCCCTTATATCAACATTGGCAATAGCAGACCTCAGGCACGAAGGCTGGGTATTAGTCGGATAAATATACCCGTTTTGGTAATGGCTGAACAGGCCAGATACATCCGTCAACCTTCATCGGTCACCGGTCATTGATGCCAAAGATTTTTCTCTCACCTCATCAAAATGACTGAGAAGGCAGCATTATAACTAAGATAGCAGCATCCTTATCTGCAAGGATC
>DATFLI010000281.1:0-4937 GCA_035267805.1 Balneolaceae bacterium
ACCGGCCATGGCATATCGCGTATTGTGCCCTTTCTTAAGAAAGGTGCCGGTGTAGTCACCACCCGGGCACACGTTCATTATGTTGTTACCGAATATGGCATTGCCAACCTTTACGGTAAATCAATGCGACAACGCGCCAAAGCCCTGATTGATATTGCGCACCCGGACCACCGCGAAAAACTGGAAGAACAAACCCACGAGCGTTTTCACCTGGAAAACGTGTGATTGAAAATATTCTGAAAATTCAACTCTCGACATCAATAAAAAAGGGCAGCCGAATTCGACTGCCCTTTAAAACTAAAACAAGTTGAAATCTTACATGGAAGTAGATTCACTGTTTTCAACCTTAAGTACCCCTTTCATACCCGAGGCAAAGTGTCCGGGAAAACTGCAGAGATACGTATAATCGCCGGTTTGCTCAGGAGCCGTAAAAGTTACTTCGTGGGTTTCCCCTCCCGACGTTAACGGTACATGGGCAATGATCTGATCCGTCATATCAGAAGGAATGTAATCATTGTCTTTGGCCTTGGAAGCTGCATTATCAAAAGCTTCGGGATCAGCAGAATTTTTTAACAATACCCAATTATGAGACATTGCCGTAGCCGGTAATTTACTGTGAGTAGAAAGACGAATACGGATTTTTTCGCCCGGTTTTACAGTAATTGATTGGAGTTCGGGAAGGTTTTCGTTTCCTACAGGATCTCCCACCGAGATGCCATCTTCATCTTTTTCAACAGCAAATCTCATTTGGTCGACCCCTATGATGTTAATGGTGCGAACATTATCATTCGAAGCCATTTGTTCTTTCTGACCGGAAGACTCTTGGCTACTCTCTGCCTGCTTTTTATTGGATGAGCCACCGCCACAACCAACAAAAAGCACTAATGATAGCGCGGCTATTATGTTAAGTAATTTCATAATGTGTAATAGTTTTATTTGTAATTAATTGATATCCAGTTGAGCAACAAAGCCCAACTTAGAAACATTCGAAAACAAGAGTATAAAAGCACTTTATTCAACTAATTGAATAGCCAAATGTTTCATGTTTTGAGGTTTGGCAAACACTTTGGCAACCAATGTCTTATAAGTACTTATTGATTGTTAAAAATACGGAATTTAAGAAGTTAAAACGAAACTCTTTTCGAGGATAATTGCACAAATAGAAATTACTATAAAACAATATAAATCAAATACTTACAAATAATAATATTTGCTTTAAAAAAGAAATTTAACTATTTAAAATAATATAGAGCATTCGGGATATATCTATCAAAGTTAAATTTCATCATTTAGGAGTAGACTATGAAACCACTCAAATTTGTGTCGTTATTGGCACTCGTATTTATATTAAGTTCTTGCTATCACACTCAAATCATAACCGATGCCAAGCCATCCGGTCAGGTTATTGAAGAAGAATGGGCGGCGAGTTTTGTATTTGGACTGGTACCCCCCAAAGAAGTAAGGACGGCCAGTCAATGTCCAAATGGAGTTGCAAAAGTTGAAACCGAAATCAGTTTCTTAAATGGATTGGTCGCTGCCATTACTTTTAACATTTTCACTCCGATGCATATTAAAGTGACATGTGCTGCCGGCTCCGGAATGTCATCTGTCAAAAATTATTCAGGGAAAGAATTAACAGTAGCTAAAAAATCCGGTGACCGAAAAATAATCGAAACAATTCAGGAAGCTTCAGAAATGGCAGAAAAAACCAGAGAACCGGTTCTTGTGCGATTTAGATAACAAAACTATTGGCAATTGAAAAAAAGGGCAGGATTGATCAATCTTGCCCTTTTCTGTTTCAATTCGATTATCACTTAAACGAAAGCTCAACAGTACCCCCAGAGGTTCGAGCGGTTATTTCGGGACCTCCCCCATTAAGTTCTCCATCCACTTCATCGCGATCCACTTTACCGGAAAAGTTACGAAGTTTGGTGCTTACATAACTTCCCCTTAAATGTAGATCAAGTCCCGTATCACCGGGCACAGAAATATTGATATTTCCTCCGCTTGTACGCAGATTTACCGATTTTGCAATACTGGTAAGATCAGCAGAAATGCCCCCACCGCTTGTGGATGCATCAATAGTTCCACCAACATTTGCAAGATTTATATGGCCACCGCTGGTTCTTACTTTCAAATCACCTTCGGAGTTTTGAACGTCGATATGACCACCACTCGTCCTGGCATCCATATTTCCCTGCACATCACTTACTGAAATATGCCCACCGGATGTCCTGGCATCGATAGTGCCTTTTAATTCGGCAAGCTCCAAATGACCGCCACTGGTAGAAATGTCCTGTTTGCCTGACAACCCCCGAACTTCGATATGACCACCGCTGGTATTTAAATCGGAACTCATCTCCCGAGGCGTGTATACCACAAAAGAGATCGATACATGACTACCACCAAATAGATGCCAGCCCCTACCGTGATGTTTTGCAATCGCTTTAACCCTTTGACCCGACTGGGAAATATCTATATCCCAATCGTCCAATTTTGAATCTTCCGGCAATAGATTATGGCCGTTCTTACGAACATACATTTCTACGCGTACCGTATTCGTTGAAGAGCCTTTTACCTTTATGTATCCGCCGGACGTTTTTACTTCCAGCCGACCCGGGGTATTAACCGTAAAAGATTTTACCTTGTAAGGTTCATCCTGGGAAGGTACTGCAAGCCCGGGGCGTGCTAATAAAAAAGTCACCAAAAGGGAAAAAATAATCCCGATTATAGCTTTTAAAATAAATGAATTTCGTGAAGTCATAATGCCTGATTGTTTTTTTGAGATAACAGTCCAACTGTACGGACTTTCACAGAAAGTGTTTCACAGGAATTGACGCGAACACAGGTAGGAGAGATGCTATCAATTCATTATTTTCTGACATCTTAAGAACCAGATAAAATATCATTTGCTATGAAGCTACCCTTTGTTTTTGCCAAGCGTTTTGTTGCCGGGGAATCTTTTGAACAGGCAGTCCCCAAAGTTGAACAACTCAATGAAAAAAACATAAAAATCACCCTTGATCTGTTGGGCGAAAATGTCAATGACAGGCAGATGGCGGATGATACGGTAGCAAGTTATATCAATTTGTTGAAAAATATCGGCGAAGCAAAATTGGACAGCACCATTTCAATTAAACTTACGATGCTTGGCCTCGATATCGATAGTGCTTATTGCCGTGATAATCTTTTCAAATTACTGGATATTGCTCGCGAGCACGATCAATTTGTGCGGATCGATATGGAAGGCTCCGACTACACCCAAATGACCATCGACTTATTTAAGGAAGCTTTCAAGGAATATGGTAAGCATGTGGGACTCGTCATCCAAGCTTATCTGCACCGAACCAAAGACGATATCAGAGCATTGGCCGAGATGGGAGCTGACATCCGGCTTTGCAAGGGGGCTTATAAAGAACCCGAACGCATTGCCCTCCAAAATATGGATGCCATTCGCGAAGCTTACAAGGAATACGCCAAAATTTTGCTTGAAAAAACGACTTATCCTCGTATCGCCACCCATGATGATAAGTTGATCAATTGGGTCAAAGACTACACCCAAAAAAATAAGATCGGGAAATCTCGCTTCGAATTTCAAATGCTGTATGGATTACGTCAGGAAACAATGGAAGAGCTGACAGCAAAAGGGTATAACACAAGGATTTATGTGCCTTTCGGGACGATGTGGTTCCCTTATTTTAAACGACGGCTCATGGAACGAAAGGAGAATATATGGTTTGTGCTCACTACCATGTTCCAGAAATAAACTTTCCTGCAGAGGAGTCCGAAAACCTTCGCATCTCATCAAGGAATAAGGCAACATCTTTCCGATAGCGCTGTAGCAAACCGGGGAGGCAATACAAAATAAAACCAGAACGGCTTCACTCAGTCGTCTTCGAATCATTCCCGGAAAACTTCTGTTCGGTCTATCTGAAATAATTCACCCAACCAACCGGCAGAAAAAAATCCCGAATGAGCGCCGAACTTTCGAATTCACCGGATCCTCCCGAGAGCATCCCAAAAACTACATTCATTGGCCTTTTTGTCGCCAACATGGCCGCTATGCTGGGAATGGGGATTCTGCTTCCTATTTTATCTCCATTTGCAAAACGGTTGGGCGCCTCCGGAGCCATTGTTGGGATTATCTTTGCCGGCTATGCCTTGGCACGAGGGATATTCAGTCCACTATTCGGACGCTCTTCCGATAAATACGGACGTAAAAATTTCATGTTGGTCGGCCTGGCAATGTATGCTATCCTTTCACTGGGATATAGTTGGCTGCACAGCATTTGGGTACTGGGTATTTTATGGTCTTTTCAGGGCATCGCCTCCGCCATGGTCACCCCCATTGCGCAATCCTATATCGGCGACATCACCCCGCTGGGACAGGAAGGCAGCGTGATGAACTTATTTTACCTGGGCCAGTTCGGTGGTATTGCCGTCGGTCCTGTTATCGGAGGATATCTGGCCGATCAATATTCACTGGATGCACCTTTTTATGTGATGACTGCCGCAGCTATCCTCGGATTCTTGCTCGTCTATTTTGTTGTGCCAAAACAACCGGCATCAGACCAGAAGGAATCCGAGGCACCTTCGTTCTTAAAATCCTTCAGAGATGTATGGAAAGATCGCAAAATGAAGGGCATACTCTATTATATTGTTGGCCGCGGATTTTATCGCTGGGGTTTCAATTCTTTCTTCCCCATTTATGCCGTCACCATAGCCTCACTCTCAAAAAGCCAGGTGGGACTCATTATATCAAGTTACATGATCACAGGCACCCTGCTGCAATATCCCTTCGGACGCCTGGCCGATCGGCTTCCAAAAAATCGTGCAGAATTAGTAGCCCTGGGCGGTGGTGTTGCCTGCATCACAACATTTCTCGTTCCGCTCATCAGCCAGATGATCTGGTTGGTTATTCTGGTAGTTATTATGGG
>DATFLI010000282.1:0-4528 GCA_035267805.1 Balneolaceae bacterium
AAAACTGATTGACTTCTTTGATCTCCAATACCCCAAAAAATCGCCGGCGTCAAATCCACGAATCCTAAATAAGGCTATTTCTTCTTTTACTTCGCTGACTGATATGCTCACGGAACTCCATCCTATAAAAGAATATGAATCGGAATTGGAAAAAATCATTCAACATCCTGCAGATAACCGGGGAATCTATTTCAACAAACTCCGGGCCGAGTTTCCATTACGGCAGGAATTTGCCCAGACTTACCTGCCGGCTTCTTATTTTGAACAGTATCCGGTATTAGAAAAGCTTGGATTTTCAATTTCTGAATCCTGAAAATATTATATAATTAGGTTATTTAATTTAAAATTAAATTATTTTAGGATATTTGTATTTATTAAATTACACATTAATAAATTTTACTTATATATAAATTTATATACTTACTATTATATGAATTAATATAACTATTCATTGATATTGAAATATATATGCAATAAATTTTAATTGTTTTAATAAACGGTTAGCATATTCAATTCTAGATTACCTTGAATGGATATACAACTCTTTATTTGTACCCCTATTATCCAGATAAAGAGCTACCTGTCCTTTCTTTTCCCTCCTATAGGTAATCTTACTCACTGGAATCTCTATTTCAAAAAAGGGGCAATCATGACAAAAAGGATACTACAGTCAGCACTGATGCTGTTGGTAGCATCTACTTTTATGAGTGCTACCGCACTAGCACAATCTGGCTCAATAACAGGTACTATTATTGACAATCAGAGCTCAGAAGTACTTCCGGGAGCTAATGTATTTATTAGCTCCTTGAACAGAGGTACTGCAACTGATAACGACGGAAGCTTTACCATTTCGAATGTTCCCTACGGAAGCTATCAGGTTAAATTCAGCTTCATAGGTTATAACACCAAAAAAATGAAAGTGACCGTTGATCAAAATACAGTCGATTTGGGAAAAATTGCTCTTTCACAAACGGTCAAGGGCATGAATGATGTGGTCGTTACGGCTTATGGCATTAAACAAAGCCGTAACGAGTTGCCTTATTCCGCTCAACAAGTCGATGCCGAAACAATCAATCAAGGCCGTAGTGGAAACTTGCTTACTTCCCTGAACGGACGGGTGGCCGGCCTGAAGGTTAGTAAAAGTAACGGAATGGGCGGATCCACCAACATCGTAATGCGTGGATACAAATCCATTTCGGGTAATAACCAGGTTTTGTTTGTGGTTGATGGCGTTCCGTATTCCAATCACACATTTAATGATGCGAACCAGAAATCTGGATTCAGTGGTTATGATTACGGTAACACCGCTTATGATATCAACCCTGATAACGTTAAATCTATCAACGTACTTAAAGGCCCGGCCGCAGCGGCCTTGTATGGCTCACGAGCATCAAACGGAGCGGTAGTAATTCAGACAAAGAAAGCTAAAACCGGGCAAAAAAAGGTCGATGTAACCTTTAATACCAGTCTGCGGGTTAGCAAAATAAATAAAAATACATTTCCGACTTATCAGCAAAAATACGGAGCCGGATATTGTGCCTGTTACTCCGACGGCAACAATCCTCAATTTCTGGTGTTTGATGCCAATGGGGATGGGCAAAAAGATCTCGTTGCACCTTATACGGCTGACGCCTCTATGGGTGCCCGGTTTGATCCAAACAAGATGGTTTACCAGTGGGATTCATTTTTACCCACGAGCACCAATTACGGCCAACCCAGCCCATGGACACCCGCCGAACACAGCCCCGTTAACTTTTTCAATACTGGCTACTCGGGTAACAATAGTCTTTCTATTGATGGAGGTTTCCCGGGCGGTTATTACTCACTCGGATATAATCAAACCAATCAAACCGGTATAATGCCTAACAGTAAATTGGATAAATACAAACTTAATTTTTCTGCTGGTTATGATGTAAGCGATAAGTTGCATGTTGATGCCTCAATTAATTACGCAAATACTGATGGACGAGGACGTTACGGTACAGGCTATGGCACCATCATGAGTAGTTTTAGACAGTGGTATGAAACCAATGTTGATATTCTTCATCAAAAACAGGCTTATTTCCGAAATCAGAGAAATAATACGTGGAATCTTCTTTCTGATCGTTCCGGTCCATTCTATTGGAATAACCCATACTGGGAGCGTTATCAAAACTACGAAACCGATCAACGAGACCGGTATTTCGGTTATGCCGATATCAAATATGATGTTGCCAACTGGCTGTCTATAACAGGTCGTGTATCTCTCGACAGTTATAACGAGCTCATTGGAGAACGAATCAATAAAGGAAGCGTCGGTGTTTCAAGTTATACGCGGACTTCCGAAACATTCTCGGAATTTAATTACGATCTGCTGGCTAATTATAATAAACAGCTGACACAGGCATTTACAATCAGTGGAGTCGTCGGTGCCAACATTCGCCGCAATCATATGAACCATGTTGATGCATCAACGAACGGCGGCTTGGTTGTACCCGGCTTATTCTCACTGGATAACTCAGTAAGCTCAATTTTATATCCCAATGAAGTCGATACCCGATTGGGTGTAAACGGCTATTTTGCCAGCTTCAATTTGAATTACAATGATTATCTCAATCTTGAGCTGACCGGTCGGCGGGATAAATCTTCAAGCCTGCCTAAGGGTGAAAATGTGTACTATTATCCCTCGGCTTCACTTGGTTTTATCTTCAGCCAGTTTATCGACGCGGATTGGCTAAGTTTCGGTAAGATCCGCGGTAGTGTGGCATCGGTTGGTAATACCGCGCCGCCTCACAGTGTTATCGACACATATAACCGACCAACCAATTTTAATTCACAGCCGCGATATACGTTACCGGCTACCAAAAATAATCCTAATTTAAAACCTGAACAAACCAAAAGTTGGGAAGTGGGCTTGCAGATGAGCTTTTTTCAGGATCGGTTAAGCTTTGATGCGAACTACTATGATGAAAATACACTCAACCAAATCCTGCGAACTGCCATATCCCGATCTTCCGGCTATTCTTACAAATACGTAAATGCCGGAAATGTACAGAACAGGGGTTTATCGCTGACAGTTACAGCTAAGCCTGTTGTCAGTCGTAACTTTGCCTGGACAATCAACGCCAACTGGAATAAAAATATCAACACCGTCAAGGAGTTGGCACCGGGTGTAAATAATTACCAGCTTGCCGATCCGCAGGGGGATGTAACCATCAGTGCTGCGAAAGGCGAACCTTATGGAGCCATTCGAGGTTCAGATTTTAAATATAAAAATGGACAACCGATAGTCGGTTCCAATGGATTCTATGAGTCTACGTCTTCATCCAACCATATAATCGGAAATATGGAGCCGGACTGGACAGGCGGTATAACCAACCGGTTCAATTACAAAAACTGGACACTGAACTTCTTGATTGACGTCCGGTGGGGGGGCGATATATTCTCCCTCGATCAATACTACGGACAAGCTACAGGACTCTATCCGGTTACAGCCTCGACCAACGACAATGGCAAGAACGTACGCGATCCGGTATCACAGGGCGGTGGCGTTGTATTGGATGGAGTCAATCAAGACGGCAGCAAGAATGATATCCATGCTCCAGCCAGTTCTTACTTCGGGGCATTCGGCTACTACAATGAGCCATCAGCCAATTTTGTATATGATGGCAGTTATGTGAAGCTCCGCCAGGTGGGACTTACCTATCATCTGCCACAAGATCTAATTAGCAAGATTGGAATACTGAGTGGTGCTTCTTTGTCAGCAGTCGGCAATAATCTTTGGATAATCTACAAGAACCTGCCCTACTCTGATCCCGAACAGGGAATCAGCGCCGGCAGTGTCCAGGGATATCAAGGTGCTGCCCAACCGGCTACCCGTGATGTGACATTCAATTTAAAACTGAAGTTTTAGTAACAGTATTATGAAAAAATTTCTATTACCTTTAATTGCAACAGCATTTTTGCTAGTGTCGTGCAAAGGTGATCTGACGAGCCTGAATAAGGATCCGAAGAGCCCGGCTACCGTACCGGGTGAACCACTCTTTACTAATGCAGAATTCACGTTAGGGAATTATTTGAATGATCCGAGTTACAATCGGAATCCCTTCCTGTTATATGCTCAATACTGGGCGGAAACGACTTATTCATCCGAATCCAGGTATGAACTTACCACCCGGCAGATTCCCTCAACTCTTTGGGAAGACTTGTACACCAACGTGTTGAAAGACCTCGACCAGTCCAAAAAAATCATCCAGAATGATAAATTTATGGACAAGAAGGTTAAACAGAACAAGGTGGCCTGCATTAATATACTAGAGGCATTAACCTATTCTGATCTTGTTAACATATTTGGCAATGTACCGTATGGAAAAGCACTTAATATCGACAATACACTTCCCAAATATGACGATGCCGAAACCATCTACATGGACCTGTTGTCAAGACTGAACACGGCCATTGGCAACCTGGATACTTCGGCTGAGGGATTTGGTGATGCTGATATTTACTACCAGGGCGATATTAGCAAATGGATTAAATTTGCCAACTC